>NZ_DAOUCJ010000105.1 GCF_034432235.1 Thermoflexus sp.
GGAGTAGCCGGCATGGCGCAGGCGGCCAGCAGCAGGCTGAACACCGTTAGACCCAGCAGGATCCTGGGAAACCTCATGACCTCCTCCTTTTAGCAGGATCGTGGAAAAGAGAGGTCTCTGCAAGGAATGACCCTCTGAGGGCAACATCCGCCCTCGATGGATCCCTTCGGACCCAGAGTCAGGCCTCGACGATTCGCTTCCGCCCGACATCCCTCCTTTCCAAAACCAAGGCTTGTTCCAAATTTTAGAGAACGATCGGACATCTGTCAAGGCCCGATCCATCCTGCCAACCATCCGATTCCACAAAAAGCAGATCTTCCTGGACCGTTTCTATTCTCTCGTTGTTTGATGGCTCTCAGAAATCAGCATATCCTAAACGGAAGGCTGAGGTTTCGAGAGGGGAAGAGCCGCCTCCGTTCGTGGGATCTCCCTGCCTCAGGCGTGTGATATCTGCTTCGGGCACACCCAGCGCCTGGAGTTCCTCCCGGAGATCGAACTTGAACCGCTGGAGCCAGTAGATGGGCACTTTCAGGTTAAAGAGAAAGACCTGTTCGTTGAGCTCGGCGATCCGACGGGCGAAGGCCCGTAGGGCTCGATCCCACTCCGCCTCCACCCATTCCCGCTCCGCCCGGCTTCGAGGATCGGTTTTCCCTTCCAGAGCTCGCAACGCTTCCTCCCGCCACTGCATCGTCCGCTGCAAATCCTGGCGGGCGAGCTCAATCCCCCGTCGGATCGCCAGATCCGCCTCAATCCACTCGGGGCGGGCGTCGTTCTGGCGGAGGATATGATAAGCAATGGCCAGGCCTGGCTCCAGGTAGGGATTCTCCTCCACCGGCAGCGGCTTCCCTTTGCCCGAAAGATGTTCGAACGCCCCCTGGCGCATCGCCTCCAGGATCTTCTGCTCCAGCCATTCGCCCCAATAGACCATCTCAGACCTCACCTATGCTGATGCTTCCTCGTCACCGGAGCCGCATCTCGCTGGAATGTCCAGGAAAGACCTTCGCTTGCGGGTTGATATAGGTAGCTGCGTAGTTCACCGCGGTTGCCGCCTGAGCGAAGCCGATCACAATGAGGTTCAGGGGCTCTACGCCTTCCGGCGCAGTGATGTCTCCGGCTGCGTAGACCCCCGGTAAATTGGTTTCCATCCGCGCGTTCACTTTGATATACCGGTTGCCCACCGTCTCCAGGCCCCAGCTCTTGATCGGCCCCAAATCCGCCTTGAACCCCAGGCTCATGATGATCGCGTCCACCGGGATGACGGTCTCCTCCCCTGTCTGGTTGTTGAAGATCACCGCCTCGCGGACGGATCCATCTGGCCCGGGGCGGATTGCTTTCAATTCATGGAAAAGGCGGATATCGATGTTCGACCGCATCAGCTCGGCGACGCTACCCGGATGGGCGCGGAACTGGTCGCGGCGGTGGATCAATGTGATATGCGCGGCGAAATCCCGGAGGTTCAGCGCCCAGTCCACCGCCGTATCGCCTCCGCCCACGATGAGCAACCGCTTGTTGCGGAAGGGCCGCCGCTCGGTTACCACATAATAAAGCCCCCGCCCTTCATACTGGTCGATCTCCGGCTTCCCCAAGCGGTTCGGCTGGAAGGCCCCGATCCCCGCTGCGATCAGGACAGCCCGCGATGAATAAACCGATTTGTCGGTCTCCACCACCCACAGCGCATCTTCCCGTCGCAATGAGAGGGCACGCTCCCCCAGGCAGAAGATCGGATTGAAAGTGGAAGCCTGCTCGACCAGAAGGCGCACGAGATCTTTCGCCATGATCTTGGGATGGCCCGGGACATCGTAGATGAACTTCTCCGGGTAAAGGACAGCCAGCTGCCCTCCGGGCTGGGGGAGCGCATCGATGATCCGGACGCTGAGCCCGCGCAGGCCAGCGTAAAAGGCGCCGAACAAACCCGTAGGCCCTGCTCCAACGATTGTCAGATCCACGGGCTCGGCATTCCCAAGGCTGGAGGTGGAAGCCATCCGCTCCTCCTTGCAAAGAGAATTCCCAAGGCGATTGGTATTATAAAGCCTCGCGCTGTTTATGGAGCAACCCAAAAATCCGAAGAGCCGATATTTCGCAGGGTGGAAGAGGTCGTGGGAGCCCCTACCCTATGCCGTCGCCCTTTGAGAGGCTACAACGACTAAGTCGAGAACTGAGAGGGGCGGCTACCGATCTCGCTAACTCCGCATATAATTATTTATTTAAAAGGGCAATTGCCCCGCTGAGGACCGGTTATGATGGCGGCAGAGATCGAAGGGCTCCTCCAGCGTCTCCAAACAACGGGGGAGCGGCTGGCGGGCCTCCCTCCCGAGACTCCCATCTCTGAGTGTCTGCGACGCATCGGGGAAGAGGCACTCCGGTTGCTGGCTCTCGAAGAGGCGGCCACCGCCATCCTTTTTTCCTATAGTCCAGAACAGCGCGGCTTGGATCCGTCCTCCCGGATCGCCGTGGGGGAGATCGAAGGATGGACAGCCCCGGACTGGCCGCGACCGGACGGGATGGCCGCCCGGGCCCTGGCTCGGGGCCGGCGGATCCTCTCCTGGGAAGAGCCCGACATGCCGATCCATCCGGCTAAGCAGGCGGCAGGGGCCCGAATGGTCGGATGCTGGCCGCTGCTTGCCGCTGGGGAACCGGTCGGGGTGCTCTATCTCTCCTGCCAGCAGGAACGATCCTTCACGGCTCTCGAGCTGGAGGCCATGGAGCTCTTCACCCGCGTGGCTGCTCTGCTGCTCCGGCGCGCCCAGGTTATGGAACGGCTTCAGCAGAACCTTCACCGGGTGACCCGGGAGCTGGATGAGCTGCGTCGAATGGACCATCTTTTGAGCGCCCGGGCCGATCCCCAGGAGATCCTGGAAGCGATCCTGCGGATCGCCCTGGAGCTGACCGGGGCCCGCTTCGGCACGCTCCGGCTGGTGGATCGACAGCGCCAGCGTCTGGTGCTGGGGGCGCTGATCGGCCGCCCGCTCCTCCCCAACATCGCCCCTGAGCTGGAGCTGGACGAGACCAGCATTGTGGGATGGGTGGCGGTGCACCGCCGCTCGCTGCGCATCGATGACCTCCACGCCTCCCCGTGGGCTTCGATCTATCGGCCCTGGCTGGCCGGCTACGAGATCCGATCGGAGCTCGCTGTGCCGTTGATCGGCGCCGGCGGAGAGGTGGAAGGCGTGCTGAATCTGGAGAGCCCTGATCCGGGCGCGTTCACAGAAGGAGACCAGCGGTTGCTGGAGATGCTGGCCGCCCGCGCGGTGATCGCGCTCCAGGAAATGCGATTGCTGCGGGGCATGCAGGAGATCACCGGTCAGCTCCTCCACGGCGGCCGGGAGGCGCTCTTCGCCCGAGCGGTCGCGCTGGCCTGCGAGCTGATCCAGGCCTCTGATGGGGCGATCTGGCTGATCCCGCCTGCGGGGCCCCCGCATCTGGCCTTCGCCACTCACCCCGCAATGGCCGGAACCGCCGGGCTGGTGGAAGCGGTGAGCCGATCCCGCCGGCCTCTCTCCTTCGAGTCCGGCGGATGGGCCCTGGCGGTCCCCATGCTGCAACCGGATGGAACCGTCTGCGGCGTCTTCGTCGTTCACTCCTCCCAACCCCGCACTTTCACAGAGCGGGATCAGCGCTTGTTGATCATCCTGGCCAACCATGCCGCCCTGGCCGTGCAGCTGACGGAGCACGTCCAGGCCCTCCAAGCGGCCCGCGAACGCCAGGCGATCACCGAGGCCTTCGCCGCGGTGGGCGACATCGCCGCCAACCTGCTTCACCGCCTGACCAACCACATCGGCCTGATCCCGGTACGCCTGGAAGGACTCCAGGAGAAGCGACCAGATCTCTTCCAGGACCCTTATCTGGCTTCGGTGTTCCAGGAGATCGAGAGCCGCGCCCGGGCCGCCCTGGACGCCGTCCGGGAGGCAATGGTGTACCTGCGGCCCATGGCGCCCCGCCCGATCGCCCTGCTCCCCTGCTTGGAGATGGCGCTGCGGGACCTTCGGATCCCGCCCGGCATTCGCCTGGAGATCGTGGGCATGGAGGATCTACCGCCGGTGATGGCGGGGGAGCCGCAACTGGCCCTGGTGTTCTTCAACCTCCTGGAGAACGCGGTGGAGGCGCTGGGGGAAAACGGGTGGATCCGGGTGGAGGGCGTCGCCGGGCCCGATGCGGTGCACTTCACCGTGCGGGACAACGGGCCGGGGATCCCCCCGGAGCTCCAGGAGCGGATCTTCGAACTGGATTTCTCCACCAAGCGATCGCCCAAGAAGCTGGGCTTCGGTTTATGGTGGGTGAAGATGCTGATCCAGCGGTTCGGCGGCGAGATCCGCGTGGAGAGCACTCCCGGACAGGGCACCGCCTTCCACGTGCGATTGCCCCGCGCTCCGGACCGCTGAGGATCGTCTAGTCATGTCTGGCCTTCGCCGGGAAATCGAAGCAGCTCCTAACTCCGGAGGAAGGAATTAAGATGGGTGTATCCTTCCCAGCGGCTTTTCCGATCGGGAAACGGGTGCTGATCGTGGATGACGACGCAGCCTGGCGGAAGCTGCTCGAGGAGGTGTTCGAGGATCTGGGCCTTACGGTAGATAGCGTCGCGGACGCACGAACAGCTATCGCGATGCTGCGCGAACGAACTTACGCCATGGCGGTCGTGGATGTCTCCCTGGATCCTGAGGACCATCGCAACCGGGGCGGCTTTCAGGTGCTGGATGCACTGGCGAACCATGAGCCGCCCATCCCTGCCATCGCGCTAACGGGCTACGCGACGGTAGAAATGGCGGTGGAGGCCTTGACCCGCCATCGGGCTGCGGATTTCCTGCGGAAGGAAACGTTCCAGCGCCGGGCCTTTGTGGAGGTCGTCGCCCGCCTGCTCCAGCAGGAGCGGGTCTCGCCCGGCCGCGCCCTGTCGACCCCCCCTCCCTTCCGTCCGCAAGCCTCCCCGACAGGGCCCCGGGTGCTGGTGGTGGAGGATGACCCGGGCTGGCAGGACCTCTATCAGGAGCTCCTCGCAGAGCTGGGCCTCTCATGCGAGACGGCACCTTCCTATGCGGAGGCGCTGGCCTGGCTCGAGCGGGAGAGCTTCGCGATGCTGATCGTCGATCTGCAACTGGCCAGCTCCATGAACCCCTTCGGGAATCGAGATGGCCTCCGCTTGCTGCAGGTCGCCCGGCGGCGCGGGCTTCCGACGATTGCGGTGAGCGCCACGGCCTCGGTGGATGAGGTGGAAATGGCCTATCAGAGCCTGGGGGTTTTCGCTTTCTTTGATAAGGCGGCGTTCAACCGGCGCACCTTTCTTCAGTTTGTCCAGCAGGCCATGAGCAGCCGGCCGACCTCCCCGACGCCCCGTCCGGCAAGGAGCCTCTCACCGGAAGACCAAGCCGCCCTGGCCTCTCTGACACCCCGGGAGCGAGAGGTGCTGCGCTGGATGGCCCACGGGCTGACCAACCGGGAGATCGCGGAGCGGCTGGTGGTCTCGCCGAATACTGTGAAGAAGCAGGTCGATAGCATCCTGAGCAAACTGGGCGTCCACACCCGTGCCGCCGCGGTGCGCAAGGCCATCCTGGGTGGATTACTGGAAGATCCCACGGACGATCCTCGGGCCCCGCTCCCGTGATCGGATCCGCTGGAGAGCTGGAGATATGATAAAATCCTTTCAGAACCCATTGAGGGGTCTGAATGGCGTTCACGGTTGCCGATTTCCACGATCTGGTGCGGCTGCTGGAACAGCATGAGGAGTGGCGGAAGGAGCTGCGCCGCCTGCTCCTGACGGATGAGTTATTGAATCTTCCGGATACAGTCCATGAGCTCCGGAAGGAGGTGAACCGTCGCTTCGCCGAGCTGGCCCGTTCGATCCGCGACCTGAGCAAAACATTCACCGCCCATCGCCAGGAGTTCCTGGCCCACCAGGCGCAGACGGAGGCCCGCTTCGCCGAGCTCAGCGCCGAAGTCCGGGCCCTGGCCGAAGCCCAACGGCGACACTATGAGGAGTTCACCGCCCAGCGCGCCGAAACCGACCGCCGCTTCGCCGAACTGGCCGAAGCCCAACGGCGCACGGAGGAAACCCTCAACCGCTTGGCCGAGGCCTTCACCACCCACCGCCAGGAGTTCCTGGAATACCGGACGGAGACCGACCGCCGCTTCGCCGAACTGGCCGAAGCCCAACGCCGCACCGAAGAATCCCTGGTCGCCCACCGCGCTGAAACCGACCGCCGCTTCGCCGAGCTCAGCGCCGAAGTCCGAGCCCTGGCCGAAGCCCAGCGGCGACACTATGAGGAGTTCACCGCCCAGCGCGCCGAAACCGACCGCCGCTTCGCCGAGCTCAGCGCCGAAGTCCGAGCCCTGGCCGAAGCCCAACGCCGCACCGAAGAGATCATACAGCAGATCCTCCTGCGTCAGGAGCAGTTCCAGCGCACCCTGGATCGATTCGGGCAGACGATCGGGGTGACGGTGGAAGGACAGATGGTGGAAGCGCTGCAGCGTTATCTGCGGGAGCGCGGCTATGCCCTCCTGGAACCCATCACCACCCTGGCCATCGATCAGATGGGAGAGCTGGATGGAGTCGCCCGGGTCCGGGGGCCGGATGGGAACGAGGCCTGGGTGCTCGTCTCGGTGAAAGCCCGCGTCAGCCCCCGCGCGGTTCACGAGTTCGTCGATCTGCTACGGAATACGCGGGTGGTGCAAGCCCTGCAGGCTTACGGCATTCGGGGGAATGTATTGCCCCTCATCTTCGGCGTGACCCTGGACCGTCGCGCTTTGGAGATCGCCCGGGAGAGCCAGGTGGGCCTTCTATTGCAGGCCCAGGGGGAGCTGATCGCCCCCCGGGCCTGGATCCTGGAGACGCTGGAGCCGTCTTAAATTGTAGGCCTTCGAACGGCGAAGAAGGGGAGGAGTAGGCCGGAGCGGCGCCGCCAGAGCGGCGGGGTCGCAGGCTGAGAGCCCCGCTCGGCGACCGCTGGCTGAAGTTCGCCCCGGAGCCGGAGCGGCGAACCGGAGGGGGATTCCCCGGCATCCGCAGTAGTCGCTCCCGGAGGGCCCGCCGTTACCTGGGCCACCCATGGGAACGCGAAACCATGGGCCCATGAGGGGGTCTGGGCCGGATGCGCCCAGGCCAAGCAGGGTGGTACCGCGGGGGATCCCACGCCCTCGTCCCTGGCCGGGATGAGGGCGTGATTGTTTCATGAAGACTTGCGTCCATCCTCCCCAGGAGGAAAGATGCGGAATGATCACCTCGGATGAGCTGGAGCGCTTACAGGAGGAGGCGCTGCGGGCCCTGGAGGCGCTGGATACTGAGGAGGCGCTCCGGGCCTGGTATGCCGGTTATCTGGGGCGGCGAAGCCGGCTGATGGAGACGTTCGCTATGCTGGGGACATTGCCGAAAGACCAGCGGCCGATCATCGGGCGCAAGGCCAACGAGGTGAAAGAAGCCCTCGAGGCAGCCTACGCGGCCCGCCTGGAAGCGATCCGCCAGGCGGCGCTGCGCCGGGAGCTGGAGGCCCCACCCCTGGATGTCACCCTGCCCGGCCGACCGGTCCGCGCCGGCCGGCTTCACCCGGCCACCCGGACCCTGCGGGAGATCATCGCTATTTTCGCTGAGATGGGCTTCCAGATCTTCACCAGCCGGGATGTGGAGACCGACGAATACAATTTCCAGCTGCTCAACATCCCACCTCATCACCCGGCCCGGGATATGTGGAGCACCTTCTACACGGACCGGGAGGGGGTGATCCTGCGCACCCACACCTCGCCGGGCCAGATCCACGCCATGCGGGCCTTCTGCCCGGAGCCGGTGCGGGTGATCCTGCCCGGGATGTGCTACCGCTACGAGCAGATCACCGCTCGCTCCGAGATCATGTTCCACCAGGTCGAAGGGCTGGCGGTCGGCGAGCGGGTGACCATGAGCGATCTGAAGGGCACCCTGGCGGATTTCGCCCGCCGGATGTTCGGGCCGGAGCGCCGGATCCGTTTCCGCCCCTCTTATTTCCCCTTCACGGAGCCCAGCGTGGAGGTGGACATCGATTGCATCCTGTGCGAGGGGCGCGGCTGTCGGGTATGCAAGTTCACGGGGTGGCTGGAGATCGCCGGGGCCGGGATGGTGCACCCGGTCGTGCTGGAGAACGGGGGATACGATCCCCGGCGCTTCACCGGCTTCGCCTTCGGCATGGGGCCGCAGCGCATCACCATGTTGAAACATCGCATCGATGACATTCGATATTTTTGGGCCAACGATCTGCGTTTCCTGGAGCAATTCGGATGAAGATCTATCGGGTTTCCCCGGAGGAAAAAGAACAGATCGCCAGGCTACTGGCCACGGCCCTGGCCGGGGAGCCTGATGTGGTCTTCGCTTACCTTCATGGGTCCTTCATGGAGGCGGATACCTTTCGGGACATCGACGTGGCGGTCTTCCTGGATCCGCTGCCGATGGTGCTCTGGCGCCGCGAGGGCAAGCTGGCGGACCGGCTGGAAAAGGCCCTGCATCGGGCGGGCTTCAAGTTCCCTGTAGATGTCCAGACGCTGAATCGGGCACCGCCTGCCTTCCGCGCTGCAGCCATCCGAACCCGGCGGATCCTGTTCTGCCGGGATGAGGATCGGCGGTCCGATTTCGAAGCGGCCACGTAGTCGGAGTATCTTGAGGTCCGCCGCCTGCACGAAGGCTACCTGCGGGAGGTTCTCTCTTTATGATCCGCTACCGAAGTGACCGATTGCGCCCGTTAATCTCCGCGCTCCTGGAAAGCCGGGATCGCCTTACCTCGCTGGCTCCGATGAGCTTGGAGGAGTTCATCGGAGACCCTGGAAGCGCCCGTTATGATCTGATCGTGAGCGCTGAGGCCATGGTCGATATCGCCCATCATCCGATCGCTCAAAACCGGTGGCGAACTCCAGAAACCTATGGTGAGGCCGTTCAGATCCTGGAGGAGCATCAAGTCATCTCGAATGAGCTCGCCGAACGTTTGCAGGGGCTGATCCGTCTTCGAAATCGCCTGGTCCATCGCGATTGGGAAACAGATGACCGGGCGGCCTTTGAGGCGATTCCAGAAGCCCTGCGGGACATCGAGGGGTTCATCCGCGCGATTGGAGCTTTCACCGGGCTTTCTTCCGAGGCCTGAACGATGGTGGAGCTTGCGCCCGGATGAATCCGTTTCGCGCCCTACTCCGAACAGAGAGCTTTTTATTCGTAGCAAGGCATGTCCATGCCCGTTCTTTTCCTGGGAACGCCTCTGACGGGCACCTCGCCTCGTGCTCGACCACAAACTGTTGCTGGAGGGATGCGCGATGCGGGTTCCGTTGCGCTGGCTGCAGGAATACGTGAAAGTGGATCTCACGCCGGAGGAGCTGGCGGAACGGTTGACCATGGCCGGCCTGGAGGTGACCGCCATCGAGCGGTTCGGGATCCCCGGCGCCCCCCTAGAATGGGATCGGGAGCGGATCGTCGTGGGCCAGATCCTTCGGGTGGAGCGCCATCCGAACGCCGACCGCCTGCTCCTGGCCACCGTGGATTACGGCCGGGGGGAGCCGAAGGTGGTGGTCACCGGCGCTCCGAACCTCTTCCCCTTCCTGGAGCGTCCCCCTGAGCGGCCGCTGAAGGTGGCCTTCGCCCTGGAGGGGGCGACGCTTTACGATGGCCATCAGCCCGGCTGGGTGAAGATGACCCTTCAGGGCCGGGCGATCCGAGGGATTTACTCGGATGCAATGGTGTGCTCAGAGAAGGAACTGGGGATCTCGGAGGACCACGAGGGGATCATCCTGCTGGACCCGGAGGCGCCGGTGGGGATGCCTCTGGCGGATTACATGGGCGACGCCGTGCTGGACATCGATCTCACTCCCAACCTGGCTCACGCCTTCTCGATGATCGGGATCGCCCGTGAGGTGGCTGCCCTCACCGGCCGACGCCTCCGATATCCCTCCACCGCGGTGAAGGCCCTGGGCCCAGCCGTCCGCCGCCTAATGGGGATCCGAATTGAGGACTCCCATGGCTGTCCGCGCTATTCCGCGATGGTGATCCAGGACGTCCAGGTCGGCCCTTCCCCTTACTGGATGCAATGGCGTCTGCGGCTGTGTGGGCTCCGCCCGATCAATAACATCGTGGATATCACCAACTATGTGATGCTGGAATGGGGCCAGCCGCTCCACGCCTTCGATTACGACCGGCTGGTGGAGCGCGCCCGCGGCCGCCCGCCCACGATCATCGTCCGCCGCGCCCGACCCGGTGAGCGCATCCGCACTCTGGATGGGGTGGATCGAACGCTGGATCCCGAGGATCTGCTGATCTGCGATGAGGCCGGGCCCATCGCGATCGCCGGCGTGATGGGCGGGGCCGAGACGGAGGTCACGGAAGCCACCCGGGCTGTCCTTCTGGAATCGGCGAACTTCGATTTCGTCTCCATCCGCCGCACCGCCGCCCGCCACCGGCTGCCCAGCGAGGCCAGCGCCCGCTTCGGCCGGGGAATCCACCCGGCCCTCACCGTGCCGGCCGCTCAGCGGGCCGCCGCCTTCATGCAGCGGCTGGCGAGGGGCCTCGTGGCCCGAGGGATCGCCGATGCCTATGTGCGGAAAGCCCGACGGGTGGTGATCCCGCTCTCCGTCGAAGCGGTGGAGCGGATCCTGGGCTTCTCGATCCCACCCCGACAGATCGAGCGGATCCTTCGCTCCCTGGAATTCCAGATGGAACCGATGGCATCCCCCCGCCGCCGGGGCCGCCGCCCATCGCCGCCGACGGCCTGGCGGGTGACCGTGCCGGATCACCGGCTGGATTGCAGCCGGCCGGAGGACCTCGTCGAGGAGATCGCCCGGATCTGGGGCTACGATCGGATCCCGGAGACCCGTCTGCGGGATCCCCTGCCGCCCCAGCGAGGAAACCCCGCCTGGGCCTTCGAGGAGCGGGTGCGGGACATCCTGGTCGCCTGCGGGCTCCAGGAGGTGATCACCTATTCCCTGATCCATCCCGAGGATGAAGCCCGCCTGACCCCACCTGACGTTGCCAACCCTTACACCGCTCTGGAATATCTCCGCCTAATCAACCCGATCAGCGAGGAGCGCACGGTACTCCGCCACACCCTGCTGCCGGGCCTGTTGCGCACCCTGGCTGCCAACCTGCGGTTCCGGGAGCGGGTGGCTCTCTTCGAGGTGGGGAAAGTCTTCCTCCCGGTCCCAGGCGCTGCGCTACCGGAGGAGCCGCGGCGCGTAGGCCTGGCCCTCACCGGCCCTCGGGATCCGGCTTCGTGGCTGAGGATGGATCGGGCGCCGATGGATTTCTTCGACCTGAAGGGGATTGTGGAGACCCTGCTGGAGCGGCTTCACATCCCGGAGGTCGTGTTCGAGCGCGCGGAACATCCGACGCTCCATCCGGGCCGCGGAGCCGAAGTGATGGCAGGGGGGCGCCCCATCGGGATCCTGGGGGAATTGCATCCGCTGGTGCGTCGAAGGTGGGAGCTGCCCGATCAACCGGTGCTGGTGGCGGAATTGGATCTGGAGGCCATGCAGGCCCTGACGCCGCTGGCTCACGCCTTTGAAGCGGTGCCCCGGGTGCCCCCTGTGGTCGAGGATCTCGCTTTCATCGTTCCAGAGAGCGTGCCGGCGGCCGCCCTGGCTGCCGTGCTCCGGGAGGCCGGCGCTCCCCTGGTGCGCGAGGTGCGCCTCTTCGATGTCTATCAGGGCGCTCCCATCCCGCCCTACCACCGGAGCCTGGCGTTCACTGTGGTCTATCAGGCCGAGGACCGCACCCTCACGGATCGCGAAGTCGCCGCGTTGCGGGAACGGCTGATCCGTGCGGCGGCGGAGCGACTGGGGGCGATTGTTCGGCAACGAGAGGAGTGATGCGAGGAAGGACTGCGAGGGCTACGGGGAGCGCCTGCGGTGCCCCTGTAGCCCTCAAAAAGCCCGGAAAAACTATCCCGCCTCCCGAATCCGGGCCGAACGGTATCCGCTCATCCCATGGAAAAGCCCGGCGGCTCCCCGAGGTCCGACGCCCTCAATGGCAACTGCATCCCCCACCGGAGGGCGCAGCGCCGCCCTGGGTGCGGAAGGAGTGGCCGCATCCACAGGTCGCGATCGCATTGGGATTGTGGATCTGGAAGCCGCCCCCCATCAGGGCATCCACATAGTCGATCGTGGAGCCCCACAGATACATCGCGCTGATGGGGTCCACCAGAATACGGATCCCGTGGCTTTCGGTTTGATAATCCTCCGCCTCCGGCTGGGCTTCGAACCCCATTCCATACTGAAGGCCCGCGCATCCCCCGCCGGCGACAAACACCCGGAGGAAATACCCTTCCAGCTTTTTCTCGGCCATGATCTGTTGCAGCTTCCGGGCTGCCTCCTCCGTCAGGGCCACCACCGGGGCTTCCACCTGGACCCTCTCTTCCTGCATGAGCTCTTCGGCCATCGGACGCCTCCTGAGATTCGTCTCCAATCCACGCCGCCAGGGAAGGGCAAGAGATGCTGGAGCGGGAAATCCCATCCTGATTTATGATACCACACCTCATCATAATGGGCGCCTTCCCCGCGCGTTCAACCCCACACTATGGTGGGGTAGTATCCTCGATCCCGCATCTCCTTCCATAGACGCTCCAGGGCGGACTCCTCTAGGATGACCAGGTTGGGGGCCAGCCAGCCCAGGATGGCGGATCCCAGGGAGGTGGCTGCGAGAAGCTCCTGCAGAATGAGGGGATCGTCGGTCTCCAGGAGGGTGATGTTCTCGAACGCCTGCACCCGGCTGAGACGCGCCCAGGCGTCCTGGAGCGCCTGACGCAGCGTGGGGGTGGGCGACAGGCCCGAGGCCTCGAAGAGGGCCAGGATCTCCTCCGGTCGATATCCCTCCCGGAGCACCGTCTCGATCCGCGCCTCATCCAGGGTGAACACGAAGGGGGAGCCCATCGGACGGCCCAGGCGGCTGGAGAGCCCGAGCAGACGGGCAGACTCCGGGCCCGGCCGCACCGACCAGGTCCGCTCATCCAGCCATTGGGTCTCCGGCAGGGAGACCCGCTCCAGCGCTCCTCCCGAGAGCGGGGCGTCCGCATCGGTTTCCCCTCGGACCCAGCGGCGGCCGCGCGGTGTCAGACGGAACGCCCGGAGCGCGTCTCCTTCATAGGCGAGGGCCACGGCTCCCAGCCAGAACAGCGATCCTTCAAGGTATGCCCGCACATGCTCGGCGAGCGGGAGGGGCTCCTGAACCGGGTGGCCACGGACCAGCCGCCAGGGCCGGTCGAGGGAGGGGCCCGCAAATCCCGGCGGCTGTGCCGCCTCCAGCGCCCGCGCCACATCCGTCCAATCCACCCATTCGTCCGGCAGCCCACTCAGCAGGCGGATCAGGATCTGCCGGCCCAGCCCCCATTCGTAATAGAGTTGCTCCATTCCCCCGACCCAGCCGATGGACCGCAACAGGCGAACCGTTGGATCCCGGCGCTGAAGCCAGAGGATCTCAAACAGGGTGGCACCGCTTTGCCACAGCCTCCACAGCTGATCCATGATCTCCCCATCGTCGGCCTCCTCCATGGCCGATGAGGCCGGGAAGCTCTCCCCCAGAGGGGTGCCGGAAAGCCGCCACATGGCCTCCACCAGGAACGCCGCGCCTTCCCACGGCAACCCGATCCGTTCCACCATCGCCTCGACCGTTTCAGAGGCCAGCCAGCTCACCGGCACCGTGATCCACTCGTAAGGGGGAGGGCCCCACGGATGGCGGGCGAGGAGGGCCTCTACTTCCTCCGCATCATGGAGCCACCCCCACAACCATGGGAACGTCCTCGCCCGGGGATGCACGCGAAGGGTGATCCTGAACCGCTGAGGGAGCATCCCGCGACGAGCCTCGCGCAGCAGCGGGGCGATGGGCGGCGCCGCCACAATCCGATCCGATGGGAAACCGCGATAAACCGTAATGGGGAACACGGGAGCCGGGAGCGCGGAGATCTCCAGGGCCGCGGCGAGATGGGCATGGGGACGCGGCCGTGTCTCATGGCCCAGGGCACAGGGGATCAACAATCCCTTCCGGATCGCCCGGTTCCAGATCTGCCGGAACGCCCGGCGCTCCCCACCCGTCCAGCGGATCCACCGCGTTTCGAGGTCCTCCAGATCCACCCGCTCATCCCCCAGCAAACGGATCAGCCCCAGGAGGCCCTCCAGCGCCGGGTCCAGCTCCTCCCGCCACAGCCCCAGCCGAAAGTGAAGGAAAAGCCGGGCGGCCAGCCGGCGTGCCAGCTCCGGCTTGCGCCCGCGGGGCAGGGACCATCCCCGAAGGCGGGCCAGGCGGAGCAGCTCCACCGTCGTCCGCTGTTCCAGCTGGGCTTCCAGCCGCCGCAGATCTTCCAGGCCCTCCTCCGGGGCGGGCCCGATATCCAACAGCAGGGCCAGCCAGGCCGCCACCTCATGGGCGCATGGTTTGCTGCTGCGACATCCACAGCCCCGCTCCCGCAGCGCTTCCAGACGGATCTCCCCTCCGGGGCTGGGCCGCCGCCATTTCATTTCCCTGGGAGCACCAGCGGGGGCCTTCGAACGAGATGAAGGGGAAACCATCACGAAGAGCACATCCCCATCCCCGGAGCGCCAGTGGATCCGGCCGGAGGACCACAGGCGGAATGCCTCCATCAGGAGCGAGCGGGGGAATCCATCAAGCCAGCGATCCATGCCCATTGGAGGAAGGTCCTCGCCTATCGGAGCGCGAGCCAGGCAGGGAACGATACCAGACCGGCACATCCGCGACGGCCGGGTGATAAGCGGGCAATTCCTCCGCCTCGAGGATCTCATATCGATAGCCCTGCTCCGTGAGGAACAACTGGCGCCGGGCGGCATAATCTTGCTCCACTGTATCCCGGCTCACCAGAGTGTAGAAGTGCGCCAGGACCCCATTGCGCTTGGGGCGAAGGATCCGGCCCAGACGCTGGGCCTCCTCCTGGCGTGATCCGAAGGTCCCTGAAACCTGGATGAGCACGTTGGCGTCTGGGAGATCGATCGCGAAATTGCCCACCCGCGAGACCACCAGGCGGCGGATCTCCCCCCGGCGCAGCTGGTCGAAGAGCCGCTCTCGCTCGACCACCGGCGTGCGGCCGGTGATCAGCGGGGCGCGGATCGCCCGGGCGATCCGCTCCAGCTGATCCAGATAATGGCCGATGATCAGCACGGTATCTTCCAGATGCTTTTCCAGCAACTGACGGACCACCGGCTCTTTGGCCCGATTGGTGGCCGCGAGGCGATACCGCTCGCTTTCTTCCGCCGTGGCATATCGAAGCCGATCCTCCGGCCCCATCGGAACGCGGACCTCATGGCATTCCACGGCAGCGATCCAGCCCCGCGCCTCCAGCTCCCGCCATGGGGCCTCGTAGCGCTTGGGGCCAATCAAGGCGAACACCTCCCGCTCCAGGCCATCCTCCCGCACCAGCGTGGCGGTCAACCCCAGACGTCGCCGGGCCTGGAGCTGCGCCGTGATGCGGAAGACCGGGGCGGGCAGCAGATGGACCTCATCGTAGATGATCAGCCCCCAATCCAGGGCGTTGAACAGGCGGAAATGGGGGAACTGGCGGAGAAGGTCCTCCTCGAAATCCCGTCGGGGACGGTGGGTGAGGATCTGGTAGGTGGCCACCGTCACCGGACGGATCTGCTTCCGGTGGCCGGTGTATTCCCCGATTTGATCCGGGCTCAGATCGGTTTTATCCAGGATCTCGGCGATCCACTGGCGAGCGGCCACCGTGTTGGTGGCGATGATCAGCGTGGCCGTCTGCAACCGGGCCATCACCCCCAGGCCCACTATGGTTTTCCCGGCCCCGCAGGGGAGCAGAACCACCCCGCTCCCCGCCTGGAGGAAAGCTTCAACGGCCTCCTCCTGGTAAGGCCGCAGGCGGAACGGCTCGCCCGTGGAACGGGAGGCCGGGCGCAGGCGCAGATCCAGGCGCGCCCCCTCGATGTATCCGGCCGCATCCTCCACTGGATAACCCAGGTAAAGAAGCGCCTGCTTCAGATGTCCGCGGGCCCGAGGCTCCACCTCCACTCGATCCCGGATCGAGCCCCCCGGGGCCGTCCGGAGGAAGGGGGCGACCACGGATTGATCGGCGGCCCAGGCCAGGAGCGCCGGATCATCGGCGACCAGCCAGAGCCGGCCGTCTTCCATCTCCAGGCGAAACCGTCCATAGCGAGCCATCCATTCCCGGATCTCCTGACGGAGCGTCTCGGGGACATGGCCGCCACTGAACTGTTCGAGCCCGGCCAGGATCTCCTCCGCCGTGAGGCCCAGGGCGGCCGCGTTCCATACCGAGAGGGGGGTCATTCGATAGACATGGATCGACCCGGCGCTTCGCTCCAGATCTGCAAAGCGGGCCAGGGCATCCCGGGCCTGCTCATATTCCGGGTGCCGGGTTTCCAGCCAGATCGTTCGATCGGTCTGGATTGTAATCGGGAAAGCGAGGCGGATCGCCATGGGCCACATCGGCAAGAGATCAGGCTATTTATTTTCACCCGCCTTCAAGGATTTCGCAAGGCTTTCCATGGAAGGCACAGGGCTTTTCGAAGATCTTACCCATTCCGACAGGAGGTGGGGGGACACCCCCGATCTCTTAGAACATTGAAAAGCCCCATGGAAGGCAGCCGGGATCAAGATCAAGAAAAAATGAGGGCGGAGCGCGGCACCCTGGGCAATCCGCTCCGCCCCCAGCGCCAGTATGGACCACGCATCCCCGGCTTTCAGGGTCGATAGACGACCGCTCGATACACCGCCACCGTATCTGCAGCGATCCGCTGATGGGTGAACCGCTCCAGGACGCGCTGCCGGCCCTTCTCCTGCAGGGACTGGTAGAGCGCGGGGTCTTCCATCAGACGACGGAGAGCCTCCCGCAAGGCGTCCTCCCGATCCTCCGGGAACACCAGCCCGGCCTCCCCGATCACCCAGGGGATCTCCCCGGCCGAGGAGCCGATGACCGGAACGCCGCACGCCATCGCCTCGATCAGCACCCGGCCGAACTGCTCCGTCCAGTTCCACCGGGTTCGGGAGGGAAGCACCAGCACATCCAGGCTTCGATAGACCTCCGGCATGCGCGTGGAGGGCAATGGGGGCTCAAACGAGACGCGTCCGGAGAGCCCCAGGCGTTCCGCCAGCCGGCGCAGGGCCGGCCCTTCGGGGCCGCTCCCGATGATCCGCACCCGCCAGTCTCCGGGCAGCCCCACGGCCGCCCGGAGCAGGAGATCGATCCCCTTCTCGGGGACCCACCGGCCCACATAGCCGATGGTGAAAGGCCGGGGCGGCCGCTCCGTCGCCGGCGAGAACAACTCCGGATCCACGCCCACCTGGGGGATCACCGCCAGAGGCCCCGCGTATCCCTTGGCCCGCCAAACCCGGGCGGCCGTCTCGCTGCCCACGATCGCCGCGTCGGCGGATCGGAGGACCTCCCGCTCCCACGCGCAAAACGGCGGGGGATATTGACGAAGGAGGTTCTGCCAGGAGAAGAAGATCACCCGGATCCCCATCCGTTTCGCGATGCGGACGGCGTGCCAGGTCGCCAGGTTATAGGGCTCCTCCTCGATGTGCAGGAGATCCGGCCGCAGGGCGCGCAGGCGTCGGCCCAGGTGGGGATAGAAATGCAGGTGGAAGTGTCCGTTGAGGGCAATGGGCTCCACCAGCAGGGTATAGCCCCGGGTGTGCGCCCGCTCAAGGGGAAGTGCCCCCCGCTCATCCCGCCAGGCAGGAGGGACAAGCACGATGAGCTCGACGTCCTCGTAGCGGGCGATCTCCTCCGCTTTGCGTTGATACGCCCCCACGACCATGGCTTTGGAGAGCAGGACCACCCGCATGAAGCTCCTCAAGCGTTGAGAGAATCATCCTGCCCGGATCCGCAGGGTTGTGTAGGGGAACTGCTTGCAGTTCCCCTACTCCCCTTCCCATGCGGTGAGAGCATCCAGGCGCTGCTTCGTCTCCTCTGGAAGGGACCAGCCTACCGCGCCGAGGAGCTCCTGCAACTGCTCGACGGTGCTGGCCCCGATGATCGGGCTGGTCACCACCGGGTTGCTCCGCACCCAGGCCAGGGCGACCTGAGAAGGCGTTTTGCCGAGCTCACGGGCGATCCGCTCCACCTCCTCCAGGGTCCGCCACGCCCGCTCGCTCCGGAGGTAACGCGAGAGCCATTCGCTGACCGCCCCCCGGCTGCCGGAAGGGGGCGGAGCATCTCGCCGGTATTTCCCGGTGAGGAAACCGCCCGCCAGCGGGCTGTAGGGGATCACGCCCAGGCCCTGATCCCGACATAAAGGCATCAGCTCCCGCTCGAACTCCGCCCGGTGGAGCAGGTTATAATGCGGCTGCAGGCTATCGAAGCGCGCCCATCCGTTCCGATCACTGATCCACAGCGCCTTGCAGAGCAGCCACGCCGGGAAGTTCGAGGCCCCGATGTAGCGCACCTTCCCCTGCCGCACCAGATCATCCAGTGCCCGAAGGGTCTCCTCCAGGGGCGTCTCCTCATCGGGCCAGTGGACCTGATAGAGATCGATGTAATCGGTCCCCAGGCGGCGGAGGCTCCCTTCCACCGCTTCCATGATGTGCTTTCGGGAGAGCCCCTGGTCGTTGGGGCCCGGGCCCATCGGCCCGCGCACCTTCGTGGCGATGACCAGGGCCTCACGCCGCCGCCCCTTCAGCCAGCGGCCGATGATCTCTTCGGTGCGCCCGGCCCATGCCCCTGGAGCCCAGTAAGGATAGATGTCAGCCGTATCGATGAAATTGACGCCCGCGTCCACGGCGGCGGAGAGGATCCGATGCGCCGTGGGCTCATCCGCCGTCCAGCCGAAGGTCATGGTTCCCAGGCAGAGAACGGAGACCTTCAGACCCGTTCGTCCGAGGGTGCGATATTCCATGGCGCGTCCTCCAGAGAACGGATTGTCACGGCGCTCGCAGCGCCCCGTCCGCCCTCACCCTACTTCCTCCACCTGAACGCGCTGATCTCCAAAGGAGGCGGATTGAGGACCCCGGGCCAGCATGGATCGCCAGATCTCCGGGATCACCGTGACCCGGCCGTTGCGATCGAGACAGACATGCCGGGTCCAGCCCGTGGCCAGGCGCTCCCCGGTATCGGCGTTGTAAACGGCGTAGCCAAAGGTGATGGCGCGGCTGCGGACCTCCTCCACCCATGTGCGCACTGTGACGCGCTCGCCGTAGCGGGCAGGGGCCTCATAACGGGCGTGCGCTTCCGTCACCGCGAACAGGGCCCCGCTGCGCTCGATATCCGCATAGTCGGCCCCGCAGGCGCGCATATACTGGCTTCGCCCTTCCTCAAACCAGACCAGATAGGCGCTGTGATGCACGATGCCCATCTGGTCGGTTTCGGCATAGCGCACGTAAAACGTCGTCGCCACAACCGGTCGATTCCCGGATGTTCCCGGCATGAGCAGATTCCGCCTTCCTCATGAAAAGGGTTCCGCGGGTCTTCCCCTGGTATGATCATCCACAGGTGGGCGACAGCCCGATTTCCCCTCCCCGCTTCGGGGAGGGGAGATTTAGGCTCCCCCTTCCCTACGAGGGAAGGGGGCCGGGGGGTTAGGTCGACGGGATGCCTGGAACGACAGCCGCCCTGGCCATCTGGACGGAGTTCGGCGGCCCCCACTGCCCGTGGGCGAGGGAAGGGCGGCCGCTTACGAGCCGGCTGGCCGCAAGAGCTCGCCGGCCTCTCGCACGGTGAGGAAAACCAGAAGCGTGATCAGGAGGAAGAAGCCGATCAGATGGACAATCCGCTCCCGCTGCGGATCCACCCGCCGGCCCCGAACGGCTTCCACCAGAACGAACAGGATCCGTCCGCCATCCAGGGCGGGGATCGGCAGGAGATTGGTGAACGCGAGGGCCAGGCTGATCAGCGCTGTGAAGGTCAGGAACACATTCGGCGAGCCCACCTCCACGCTGGCTTGAAGCGCCTCGCCAGCCTCCGCCCCAATTCGAATCGGGCCCGCTGGCTGAAGCACGCTTGGGGGAACGAGTCCCAGCACGATGCGGGCTGGTAGGCTGAAGAGCTGCCCGGTCAGCGTGGCGAACATCGCCGTGCCCCGGACGATCGCCCCGGGAACGCCGAAGCGCTGAATCCGCTGGTAATCCGGGACGGTGGCGATGATGACCCCCATCGCGCCCTGATTGGGAGGCGGATCCGGCCGCACATACACGGAAACCTCCCGCTCCACCCCGTCGCGACGGATCCGCAGGATCACGGTTTGTCCGCGGCGCTCCTGGGCCAGCCTTCGCACCTCCTCGGTCGTGGAGACCGGAATCCCATCCATAGCGATGAGGAGATCGCCCGATCGAAGCCCGGCCCGGGCCGCGGGCGAATCCGAAGCGACACCCTGGATCTGCACCCGGGGAGCGGGAACCCCGAGCAGGAAGATCAGGATCAGCACCCCCCAGGCGACCAGCATGTTCATCAACGGGCCCGCCGCCAGGATCAGCAGCCGCCACGGCCACGGCCGGGCGGCGAACCCGTCCGGAACCTCCGGATCTTCTTCCCCGCGCAGCCGCACAAAGCCCCCAAAGGGGATCGCGTTGAGGGACAGAACCGTCTCTCCCCAGCGGCCCAGGGTCACCAGGCGCGGGGGGAAACCGAAACCGAACTCCTCGACCGCAACCCCACCCAACTTCGCGGTCAACAGATGTCCCAGTTCATGGAAAAAAATCAAAGGACCCAAAACCAGCAGGAACCCCAGGATTCCCCAGGGCACTCCGATCATTGGCTCGCTCATGGTTCCTCCGCGGTGGAATTTCTCCGGATTTCTGACACCGGCGCCTGAGGGCGGGAAGCGAAATGGCCCCTTTTCCTCGGGAGGCCAGCAACACCCCTCCGGATCCCTATGAGCCCGGGATACGAGAGGCTCCACCCCCTGGCCCGCTGGTCAGCACCCGTCGCACCCCGGGCACTCGCTCCAGCCGCTGGGCCACCTCGGGGGCGACTTCCCCCGGACAGAGCACATGCACATTGGGTCCGGCGTCCAGTGTGAAGGCCACAGGCAACCCTTCCTCCCGCCAGCGACGGACCGCCTGCAGGACCGTGATGGTGGCGGGCTCCCAGTAGAACAGCGGAGGCCGCGAGGTCATCATCACGGCGTGCATCCAGATCGCATCCGTCTCTACGATCTCCACCAGGGATTCGAAGTCCCGTTGCTGGATCGCCTCCCGACAGCGAGCAACCCGTTCAGAGGCCGTCGCCACCCGCAGGGCGTGGAGCGGGCTGGTGGCCGCCCGGCGATGGCCCTCGCTGGAGCTGACCGCCTTATGCTGCTCGCTGACGATGGCGATCACATCCCACAACGCCCAGTGCTCGGGCGGGGCAATGCTGTAGGCATACGAATCCTCGTGGCGATCCCCCGCCACCCACTCCACAAAGCCAGGGGGCACGGACCGACAAGCCGACCCGGAGCCGAGACGGGCCAGGATGGAGAGCTCGCGCTCCGAAAGATCCAGTCCCAGCGCCGCGGCGGCGGCCACCGCCAGCGCCGCAAACGCGGCCGCCGAGGAAGCCAGCCCTACCCCGGCCGGGATGTCCGTGCTCGACTCCACCACGGCTTGCCCCCGAAGCCCGGCCATCCCCCGCACATGATTCAGGAACGCCTCCACCCGATCCCGGGCCGGGCCCTCCACCCGGATCCCATTCAAAATCAGGACATCCGGCCCTTCCTCCTCCAGGAACGTCACCGTAGTCACAGTGCGCAGCGCCCCCAGATTCATCGAGAGGGAAGGGTTCGCCGGAAGGCGAAGCCGGTCGTCCCGATTCCCCCAGTATTTGATAAAGGCGATGTTCGGATGGGCCTGCGCTGTCGCCCGTCGAGCTGCTTCCATCCTTCCCTTCCGGATCGAAGCACGGTTCTCCCCCGCGGGGCCATCCCCCTCGGGCCCACCGCCCCCATCGGATTCCAGATCCCATCCGGTGGACAGATCCAGTTTAACATCATTTCGAAGGCGGCATCGCTTCCCATTCCCCGGGCCAATCCCCGACGCCTACCCGGCCATGGGCTCACCAGAGCGGAACCCGCGGAAGCAACAGGCGCGCGGAAGCGGGAAGGATCCCACACGCGACCATGATATCTTCATCCCCGAATCGGGTATCGCTCCAGGCCGCGCACACCCGATCGCGGGCCACATCC
This sequence comes from Thermoflexus sp., assembly GCF_034432235.1. Classification (NCBI taxonomy): domain Bacteria; kingdom Bacillati; phylum Chloroflexota; class Thermoflexia; order Thermoflexales; family Thermoflexaceae; genus Thermoflexus; species Thermoflexus sp. The sequence goes on from NZ_DAOUCJ010000105.1 coordinate 22,057, forward strand.
AGGCCCCAGTAATCCCCGGGGGCCGGGCTGATCGGAGGCACCCCCACGTTGAGATCAAAGGAGCGGCTGCTGACCCGGAACGGCAGGCTCCACGTCCGGCCGCCATCCGGCGAATACGCATAAAAGGCATCGAACAGACGGTTTCCCGGATCCCGCCGGCGGTCCAGCCAGAACAGATGCACCCATCCACGGGAATCCGTTCGCACGATGGGATGGGCCGCATCTCCGGGAGCGGCGAACGGAACGGATACGCTCCACGTTCGACCGCCATCCTCACTACGGGCGAAGACCACCTCCGTTCCCAGATCTCCCCGGGTGGAGAGCTCGGTCCACGTGACATAGAGCCGGTTCGCATCGGAAGGATCCGCCGCCGCGCTGGGGAGCGTGTAAAGCCGCCACCGGTCGTAGGGACGCACCGGGCTGGGAGGCTGGAGGACGTGGGCCACCGTCCGGGGGGCAGAGAAGGAACGCCCACCATCGAACGAAGTCACCACGCGGATCTCCCCCGGCGTGGTCGGGGACATCGGCTCCACATAGAACAGATGGACCGCGCCGTCCGCCCCGATCACCGGCATAGCTCCCTGAACGCCTTCCCCTTCCGCCGCGGTCACTGGGGGCGACCAGGAAAGCCCCCCGTCTCCGGAGTGGACCATCCACAGCACATCGGCGTGCATCGGGCGCCAGGCCACATAGAGGCGCCCGTAGAACGGGCTGCCGGGCCGGTTATCACGGGCTAGCCATGGCTTATCATCGAGGACGGTCGATGGCTCCGAGATCACCGTCACCGCGTCCCGCCACGTGCGCCCCCCGTCATCCGACCATGTCAGAAAGAGCCCGTGATGGCGGTAAGCGGGGGTCCCTGCCCCCAGGACCAGAACGTAGAAGCGCCCGTTTTCGGCCGCCAGGGCCACGGGATCGCTCTGCCGGGTGATCGCAGGGGGGAGCCCGGGGAAGGGGAGCTGGATCGGCCAGGAGCGCCCGCCATCGAAAGAGACATAGATCCAGACCTCGCGGGTGATATCCTGGGTGCGCCGGAAATCCTTGGCGGCCACCACCAGATTCCATGGATCCTGAGGATGGATGGCCAGGCTGGGCTCCTGCTGGGCGAAGCCGCTGCGATCGCTGTTCGCGACCTCATTCGGACCCCAGAGCGGTGGAGGGAGCCATTCCGCCTCCATCCGGGCCAGCGCCAGGGAGACCGTCAGTCCCGGCAGAAGCAGCCCGATGAGGGATAGCCCTCGGGAAAACGCCCGCATCGTCAGCTCCATATCGGACCTGCGTCGTTCAGACCCCATCCAGGAGACAGGAAAGAGAAGAATGCAGGGAACCGAACAGGTTGCCTTCGGCGATTCGCCCACCCCCCAAACTTCCGAGAAGAGGATCCGGCTGGAATGCCAGGAAGAGCGTGGATTCCGCTCTTCTCTTCGTTGAATTCGCCCCACGGGTTTGCTATGATCATGGACCAGAGGGGCCAGAACGGGCAACCCCTGACAGGCATTTCCCCTTCCCATGGCTGGCAACAGGAGGAGGTCATACACCGGTGGCCATCGAACGGGAATGGATCGCGGCATGGCAGGATGCCGCGATCTGGAAAGATGCGCAATGGGGGCGGCTCCTGGTGCGCGGGGAGGATCGGCTGGCCTTCCTGCAGCGGATGTCCACGAACGACTTCCGCGGGATGCAACCCGGCATGGTCCTCCCCACGGTCTTCACCACCCCCACCGGGCGGATCGTCGACTGGGCCCATGCCTGGGCGCTGGAGGAAGAGATCCTGCTCCTGACATCCCCCGGGGCAGGCCCGACGCTGCGCTCGTGGCTTCGACGGTATATCTTCTTCCGGGATCGGGTTCGGATCGAAGACGGCGCTGACCGCTGGGAGGTCATGGGGCTGATCGGGCCCCGGGCGGTCGAGCGTCTGGGGTGGTCGCCCGGCTCCTCTTATGGGAGCCAGCGAATCCGGGTGGAGGCGATGGAAGTCCTCGCGGCGAGGACCGATTTCCCGCCGGTCATCTGGATCATCGGCCCCCCCGATCCCCTCCGGGCGCTGCAGGAGCATCTGGAGGCGCAGGGCGTGCCGGCCATGGGGAAGGCCACATGGGAGATCTGGCGGATCGAACAGGGAATCCCCGCCTGGGGTCGGGAGCTGACGGAAAGGGTGAATCCGCTGGAAGCCGGCCTTCGGTTCGCGATTTCCTTTCAGAAGGGCTGCTATATCGGGCAGGAAGTCATCGCCCGCCTGGAACACTATGAGAAAGTCCGCCGCCGCTTGATGGGCCTGCATCTGGAGGAGGAGATCCCGGCCGAAGGCGCCCGCCTGGAAGTGGAGGGGCAGGAGGTCGGGTGGCTGACCAGTTCGGTCCGTTCCCCCCGGTGGGGCCCCATCGGTCTCGGATATGTGTTGCGGGAATACGCCGAGCCCGGTCGTCCCCTTTCCGTTCGATCCGGCGAACGAGCCATCCCGGCCCGGCTGGCCACATTGCCCTTTTCCTGGAATCCCATGCCGGGCGCTCCGGAGTGAGTCAGGCCTGAACCCGGCGTTCAAATCCCAGGCCACCTGTTCGGATAGAAACCCGGCTGGACCATTCGGGCTGGGATCCGGCGGGCAGAGGCTACCCGATCCCAGCGATTTGAATTACCATTATCTTGTTGAAGAGCATCCTGCGGGAGGGGATCTCTCCCATGTCGCGAGAGCCCGTGAAGCTGGCCATCATCGGGGGAAGCGGTCTCTATCAGATGGAAGCCCTGCAAGATGTGGAGGAGGTGCGGATCCCCACGCCCTTCGGGGATCCCAGCGATGCCATCATCATCGGGACGCTGGAGGGACGGCGGGTCGCCTTCCTCCCCCGCCACGGGCGCGGCCACCGGATCGCCCCCAGCGAGATCAACAGCCGCGCGAACATCTATGCGCTCAAGGTGCTGGGGGTCGAACGGATCGTCGCCGTGAGCGCCTGCGGGAGCCTCCGGGAGGAGTTCGCCCCCGGCCACGTGGTGGTCCCGGACCAGCTGATCGATGCGACGAAGGGGAAGCGCGCTTACACGTTCTTCGGCAACGGCCTGGTGGTGCACATCTCGATGGCGGATCCCTTCTGTCCTCACCTGAGCGAATACGTTTACCAGGCAGTGAAAGCGGTGGGAGGCACGGTACACAAAGGGGGGACCTTCATCACGATCGAAGGGCCGCGTTTCTCCACGAAGGCCGAGAGCCGGGTATGGCGGCAGTGGGGGGCGGATATCATCGGCATGACGGCGGTGCCGGAGGCTCAGCTGGCCCGCGAGGCGGAAATCTGCTATGCGGCGATGGCGCATGTGACCGATTACGATGTCTGGCATGAAAGCGAGGAACCGGTGACCGCGGAGATGGTGATCCAGCGCCTGGCCGCCAACGTGGCCCTGGCCAAAGAGGCCATCCGGGTCCTGGCCCGCATCCTGCCGGATGAGCGACCGTGCGCCTGCGGCAACGCCCTGCAGCACGCCTTTGCCACCGATCTCTCCCTGATCCCTGAATCCCTCCGGCGCGATCTGGAACCGATCCTGGGGAAATACCTCCAGCAGCCCCGCCCGGCCAGCTAACCCCTCGGCCAGCTTCCTGTGCGAAATCCGGGGATCATCCAATCCATCGATCCCCCCATGCATCGCGGGCCGGGCGATCGGTCGCCCGGCCCGCAGACGTTTCGTAATACGACACCCGCAGATCGTTGTAGGGCAACGGCAAGCCGTTGCCCTGCTCTCCTCCAGGTGTGTGATGGCCCCCCTTGAAGGCCAGGTGCGGCTGTCATATTAACGGATTTCCCGCACCAGCCGCTCGTAGGGGATGTCGCCCGAAATCAGCCCTTTCCCCCGGGCCCAGGCGATCACATCCGCGAATTGCTCTCGGGTGGGGAGCGCACGCTCCGGATACGGGGGTAACCGATAGGTTCCCACCAGGGGCTGGGGCACCAGCTTCTTCTCGGAGAGAAGGCCGGCATATTTGTCCGGGTTCGCGTTGATGGCCGCCACCGCCTGATCCCATGCCTGCAGGAAGCGCCGCACTGCCTCCGGGTTCTTCTCCACCACCTCCGCCCGGAAGCTGAGCACGCTCAGGGAGATCGACTGGACCTCCCGATCGTCCGCGATCACCTTCGCCCCCTGCTGAATCGCCAGGGTCGCGAAGGGATCCGGAAGGGTGGCCGCCTTCACCCGGCCTTCCACCAGCGCCTGTAGCCGATCCGGGATGCGCGGGATGTTCACCGTTTGGTAATCCCCCGGCTTCAACCCCGCCCGCTCCAGGATCCGGTCCGTCATATACTCAATGACCGTCCCCTGGGAGATGGCGATCTCCACCCCCTTCAGATCCTGGGGGCTTCCGATCCTGGCGCTCGGGTTCGCCAGAATGAAATACTGGGGCGCCTGCGGATACGCCTGGCGGGCGATGCGGACCACGTAGATCTGGGGTTTTTCCTTGTTATAGAAGAGCGCCGAAACCGTATCGTTGACCATGGCGTCGATGCGCCCGGCCTGCATCAATTGATCCCGCTCGGCCGCAGAGGCCGCGGGCACGACTTCCACTTCCAGACCGGCCCGGGCGAAGTAGCCCTCGGTCTGGGCCACATAGACCGGCAGGACATCCAGGATCGGCAGGGCCCCGAAGCGGACCCGCATCGGACCTGCGCTCGATGAAGGCCGGCACCCGATCGCCCCCAGGATCAGCCCGACCATCAGAGCCAGCCCGATCCCTATCCGCTGCTTCATGGATCGCCTCCAATGCCAGGATGTGATCTATAGTTTATCTCGAAACCCCCCGTCTCGTGAAGAATTTCTCAAAAGGCGGAGAAGAGGAGGCCGAACATTCCGCTTTCCCCGCCAATGGCCCCTGGTGCCTGGAGTGGGAGAGCCATCGGGAGGCTTTTCCGGCGGAGTCTGTGCGGAGGCGGGCTGGCCCCAGAGCCTTCGGAGCGCCCGGCCCACACCTGGCCGCTTTGACAACTCTCCCGAACTCGCCTATACTGGAGGCAGAACACGCAGATGGGGGAGGCTTCCCTTGCGTGTAGAGATCCGCCAGCGAAGGCCATCCGCAAAACGGCACGCGGCCGATGGGCTGTCGTGCCGTTTTGCTTTTCTGTAAGGGGTTACGCCGCTCGGAATTCCACCCTCAGGAGGAGGCTCCCTATGGTGGACTCGGCGCTGATCGGCAAGATCGAGAAGGCCCGGCGCTACGCCGAGGAGCGGGATCGATTCCACTTCATCTCCTTCGCTGTCACGGTGCGCGGCGAGAACAACACCCACCACGTTCGCTACCACGAGGGGAACTGGACGTGCGACTGTGAGTTCTTCCAGCACCGCGGGACCTGCGCTCACACGATGGCGCTGGAGCGGATCCTGGAGGGGATGTTATAAGCCGGCGATCCCCTCCAGGTCCCGCAGTCCGGCGGTGTGGGAAGCATCTGTCGATGGATCTTCCGGGAAGGATCGCTGCGCTTTCCGATCGCCCCCGGACTGGGTCGGCGGGGCGGGCGGCTGTAACGCCCGCCCCCTCATCCTGAGGGCCTGGAGACACGGAAAGGCAAGCTGGCTGCCCCAGATCCCCCGCGATGGAGCAGGCCTCCTCACCCAACCCGCTATCATAAACCATGAGCCATCATGCCCGGCTTTCCCTGATCGGGCCCCGCGCTGTCCGTTCGGCGCCATCGATTTTGGAAGATCAAGCCGAATGATCCCGCGGGCAGATCCCTATCCCGCTCGACCCAGGAAGCGCCATGAGCGTCCGCGATCGAGCTCCGGCGTCTGCCTCCAGAGGAGGCGATTTCTGGTCAACCCTGCGAGAAACGATCGTGCTGGCGGCCACGCTGGCCAGTTTCCTGGCCAGCGCCTGGTTGCTCCGGCGCCCGGCTCCCGCGCCGATCCAGATCGTTCCGCCCCCGACCCCGGCACCGACCCTTACCCCCACCCCGAAGTGGATCCAGGTCTACCTGACCGGCGCCGTGCGAGCGCCCGGCGTCTACACCGTCCCCCAGGGAGTTCGAATCTGGACCCTGCTGGAGCAGGCGGGGGGCGCTCAGGCCGATGCGGATCTGGAGGCCCTCAATCTGGCCGCGCCGGTTGCGGATGGGATGCACCTGCATGTGCCCCGGCGCGGGGAGCCGCCATCGGCCACGCCCACCCCCTCCGCCCGCCTGAACCTGAACACGGCTTCCGTGGAAGCGCTGGAGCAGCTCCCCGGCATCGGGCCCCGGACCGCGCAGGCCATCGTCGATCACCGGCTCAAGCACGGCCCTTTCCGGCGCCTGGAGGATCTCCTGGCCATCCCGGGCATCGGCCCCGCTACCCTGGAGCGCATTCGCCCCTGGGTGACCATCGATCCGGAACCATGAGGGCGGTTATTCTCCCGTCCGAAGAAGTCGCCCCTGTGCTCACAGCCGATTGTTAGCCAGCACAGGGGACTCAACAGGGGATGCGAATGCGACTCCTCCCTCAACGAGTCGATCGTTCCGTGACACCTCGTCATCGATTTCATCCCGTGGGGTGAAACCGACGACCGGCCCCTTCCTGCTTCCCCGACCCGCGGCTCGTAGACCGGCGCTTCGCCGTTCCGCCTGGGGACCTCTCCCCCTTCCCCTCCCCGAATCGGGGAGGGGGAGGGGTTCGGGGTGGAGGAGGGGTCAGGCCAGTCCCCAGTGGGTGGAACCGACACCGGGGATCCCGGCTACGAAGCATGGAGGGCGGCCAGCATGTCCTCGAGCAGGTGCTCATCGGTGAAGGTTCCCTTCTCCAGCACCGCGTAGGCCTGCTCGCGCAGACGGGCCTGTTCCTCCGGCGCCAGGCTCCGGGCGGTGATCACCAGGACCGGAATGCGGCGCAGCTGCTCATCCGCTTTCAACGCCTCCAGGAGAGCAAAGCCATCCATCCCGGGCATCATCAGATCCAGGAGGATCACATCCGGCGGCTGCGCCCGGATCCGCGCCAGAGCCTCGTCGCCCCGATGGGCGGCTTCCACATAGAAAACCCCTCGCGATTGCAGAATCCGCCGGATCAGCCGCACCGCATCCGGGTCGTCGTCCACGATCAGCACCCGCCGGCTGCGCGGATCCAGCTGGTCTAATGCGGTGAGGAACCCCTCGGAAGGCGCAGCGGGGGCTTCCAGGGTGTGGACCCAACCCTCCCCCAGGGCGAACTTCTCCACCGGGAAGGTATGCCCCGACGCGTTGATGACCACGGTCTCCTCCGGCCGGATGCGCCCGGAGGCGATCAGCTTGAAGGCGCCGGCGAAGGCGGCGGCCGCCGCCGGCTCCATGGAGAGGCCTTCCATCTTGGCCAGCAGATGCATCGCCCGATAGGTTTCCTCATCGCTCACCGTCTCCATAGAGCCCCCGGTCTCCAGGACGATGCGGCGCAGCACCGGGTAGGCCGGGCCCGGATCCCCGGTCGCCAGCGTGGCGATCCGGGTGCGGGGCGTATGGACGACCCGAGCCTGCTCCCGGCCCTCGCGGAAGGATTCCACGATGGGCGCGCAGCCCTCCGCCTGGATAACGCCGATGCGTGGAACCCGGTCCACCAGGCCCATGGCCTGGAGCTCCCGGAATCCTTTCCACACCCCAATGGGACCCATCCCCCCGCTCACCGCCTGGATATACCAGTCCGGCGCCCGCCAGCCGAGCTGTTCCGCGATCTCGAAGGCGAGGGTCTTCATACTCTCCCGTGCCGCCAGGCTCCGGATCCCCCGATCCAGGAACAGCCCGCGCCGCTCGGCGAACCGGGCCGCCACCTGCTTGGTCTGATCGTAAGTCCCGGTCACCTTGATGACTTCCGCCCCATACAGGGCGACCTCCCGCATCTTGTCCGCGGGCGCGGAGCTCACCAAGAAGGCCCATAGCTGAATCCCGGCCCGGGCGCAGTAGGCGGCATAGGAGATGGCCACGTTCCCGGTGGAGGCCACCACCATCTCCTGCAGGCCGGCCTCCCGAGCCACTGAGATGGCCAGGGAAGCCTGACGGTCCTTGAAAGAGCCCGTGGGGTTCTGGCGCTCGTCCTTGATGTAAAGGCGCGGACGGCCCAGCATCAACCCCAGGTTCTCCGCCCGCAGAAGCGGCGTTCCCCCCTCATCCATCGTCACGATGTGGAGATCCTGGCGCAGGGGCAGAAGCTCCCGATAGCGCCACATGGTGAAGGGGCGGTCGCGGAGCACGCGCTCCCACTGCCGGCGGACGGCCTCCAGATCGTAGACGACATCCAGCCACTCGCCGCCGCAACGCGGGCAGCGGATCTCGAAGCGGAGATAGGGCCACCGATGACTGCAGGCCGCGCAATGCAGCCACATCCCGTCACCCCTCCGATTCAAGGCCCAGGGCCCGCCGAATGTGAAGATCGAAGGGCGGATAAAGGATTCCCCTCTCTGTGACGATCCCGGTGATGTAGCGGGCGGGCGTGACATCGAAGGCGGGGTTGGCCGCCCGCGCCCCTCGGGGCGCGATGGGGACGCCCTCGATCTCCAGCACCTCCCGCTCATCCCGCTCCTCGATAGGAATGGCGTCTCCGTTCGGCGTGTGGGGATCGATGGTGGAGGTGGGGGCCACCACATAGAAGGGAACCCCGTGTTCCTTCGCCAGGACCGCCAGGGTGTAGGTGCCGACCTTGTTGGCCACGTCGCCGTTGGCGGCGATGCGGTCGGCGCCCACCAGGACGATGTTCACCTTCCCCTTGCGCATGTAATAGCCGGCCGCGCCGTCGGCGATCACGGTGAAGGGGATGCCCAGCTGGAGCAGCTCCCACGCGGTCAGACGGGCGCCCTGTAAACGCGGCCGCGTCTCATCGACCAGCACGTGGATGCGCTTCCCCTGTTCGTGGGCCGTGCGGATCACCCCCAGGGCGGTGCCGTAATCCACCGTGGCCAGGGCGCCGGTGTTGCAGTGGTGCAGGATGGTGTCGCCGTCCCGGATCAGAGCCGCCCCGAACTGGCCCATCCGGCGGTTGGTCTCCACATCCTCTTCCGCAATGCGGATCGCCTCCGCCACCAGCGCCTCCCGCAGCGCCTGGGGATCCTCCAGGCCCTCATCCGTCGCGCGGCGGAGCATGCGATCCACCGCCCAGAACAGGTTCACCGCTGTGGGCCGGGAGGCTTTGAGCAGGGCCGCCGCTGCCTCCAGATCCCGCAACAGGCCTATCCGATCGGACGCCGGGCTGCGCAGAGCAGCCAGGGCCATCCCGAAGGCGGCCGCCGCCCCAATCGCCGGCGCCCCGCGGACCGCCATGGTGCGAATGGCCTCCGCGACCGCCTGCGGGGTGTCACACTCCAGGATCACCAGCTCATGGGGCAGGCGTCGCTGGTCGATCAGACGAAGCACGCCATCATGCCATTCCACGCTGCGCATCCGCTGGCCTCCATGCCGGAAAGATCAATGGGGATTTTACTCGAACCGGTGGTCATGCGGGGATTCCGGAGCCTCAAACCGCCTGGCGGGGACAGGATCCCGATCACCCCCCTCCCCTCCTGACTGCTCTGCGACCTCAAGGGCCCGCCGATCCCCGTAGGTTCGGATCGGAAACGAAATCCCCCCTCCCCGTTTCCAGGGAGGGGGGATCCGCTTAACATTCGCTGTAGCCGCAGTTATAGCAGGTCCGGCATCCTTCCTGCTCCAACAGCGTGGCCTCGCCGCATTGCGGGCAGAGGTCCCCCACCGGCCCGAGGGCCTCCCGCTCAGCGGGCTCCGGGCGAGGCTCCGGCAGTGGGAGCGCTGGCGGAGGGCTCGGGATCGCATGGGCCTCCAGGCCGCGCTCCGCCAGGTATTCCGCCAGCACCCGGGCGATGCCGTCGGGGAGACTGCGAACCCGCTCCGGCCCGAAGCCCAGGGCGCGCCCCCCGCCGATGCCCTGCAGCTGATCCACCACCTGGCGCAGCCGCTCGGCGGGCGGCACCGGGGAGGGCAGCCGCAGCAGCAGGGAGATCAGCCGCCCGATCGCCTCCGCCACTGCCGCGATGTCCGAACCCGCTTTCCCCACATTCAGGAACACCTCGAAGGGCTGACCCTCGCCGTTCTCATTCAGGGTGATGAACGCTGTCCCCACCGGCGTGGCGATCCGGTAGGTGACGCCAGCGAGTTTCTGCGGCCGCGGACGCACGGTCGGGCCCACCGGTTGCGGCAGCGTGGGCTGGGTCGGAACCATCGGTCCCTCCTCCCGTTTCTTTTCCTTTTTCTCCTTCGTCTCCAGCGTCTCCAGCACCTCCTTCTGTCGGGACCCCGCCACATACACCGTCAGCCCCTTGCATCCCAGCTTCCAGGCTAGAATATATGCTTTTTCTACATCTTCTATAGTAGCTTTCTCCGGGAAATTAATCGTCTTTGAAATACTGTTATCGATAAACGCCTGGATGCTGGCCTGCATCCACACATGTTCTTCAGGGGTGAGGTCCTGGGCGACGACGAAGGTGTGGCGGATCCAGTCGGGGAGCTCCTGGATGTGCTGGCAGGTGCCCTTGCGCAGGACCTCCTCGATGATCCGGGCGCGGGCCTCCTCATCGAGGCCGGCCTCCTTCAGGGCGCGCATAAAGAGGGGGCTGACGTAGCGCAGCTCCAGGCGTCCCTCCGCCTCGTGGACGTAGCGGATGTAGGCCAGGGCGAAGACCGGCTCGCACCCGTAGCCCTCGCAGCCGGCGACAGTGGAAAGCGTGCCGGTCGGGGCCACCGTGGTCTGCGCGGCGTTGCGGATGCCATAGCGGCGGATCCCCTCCACGATGGCGTTCCAGTCCAGGGGCGGTCGGCCCCAATCCCGGGTGTAGGGCTTCAGAGGCTTGGGGGGCTCCCATTTCAGGTTCTCCGGGTCATAGATGCTCCCCCGGATCGCCGGGAAGGGGCCCCGCTCTTTGGCCAGCTCGATGCTGGTGCGCATGGCGTGGTAACGGATGAACTCCGCGATCTGGGCGGCGAACTCCTGGCCCTCCTCGGAGCCATAGCGGATCCGCAGGTGATACATCAGATCCGCCAGCCCCATGAAGCCCAGGCCGATGCGCCGGGTCCTGTAGGCGGCTTCCTTCAGCTGGGGCACAGCGGGCACATACTGGTTCACCTGGACCACGTTGTCCAGGAAGCGGGTGGCCCACTCCACCGTCTCCCGCAGCTTCTCCCAGTCCACCTCCGCCCGACCGTCCACGTATTTCACATGGCGCGCCAGGTTCACCGAGCCCAGGCAGCAGTTCTCGTAAGGCCCCAACCACTGTTCACCGCAACCCCGGGATACGTAGCCCTCCGTGATCCAGGTGTCGCTCTGGGGTTCATAGAGGTCATAAACCGTTTCGTAGCCGGCGAACTCGATCTTCACGACCTGGGCAGCCCAGTTCCCCCCCGTGAAGTTGCAGCGTAGGGCTGCCTCTTCCAGCCGCCGCCTCTTCTCCGGATGGCTGAGTCGGATTTGTTCAATAAACCGTCCCAAGCTGGCTCCGGAGATCACCACGTCATATTTCGGTCGGTCATGGCGGATCTCCCGACCGTTTAAAGCATGGCGCTTACGAACAGTTCGATGGATGCGAGCGTGGACTCCGAACATGAGCAGGATCAGCCGGACTTGACGGGCCAGCTCCTCGCTGGAGGTATGGAATCGAAGGAGAGGATGGTTGGAGGAAAGATCTACACTTCCATCTGTGCTGAACAACCCGTCCAAAAGCCCTTCCAGGAACTCGCGGTTGCTGTTGATGTAAGCCAGAGGCAGTCGCTTCTCCGGGCTCCGTGCGGGGGGCAGAAGGAGCGTGCGCACCCAGCCCGCAATGACAGAACCCGGCTTGGGATCCATCATCATGGAGCGGGAACCTGGATTGACATCGGTCACGAAATGGGTGGCTCCCAGCTTCTGAAAGGCTTCCCGCACCACCGCGTTCCACTCTTCCTCGTCGGCGTGGGTGCTGAAACGGACCACATTGCGGGAGAGGGCGTGCTCGGTATAGCACCCATCTCCGACCAGCACACCAATCAGGAATCCGAACTCCCGATCGCTGAGATGAGGCGGTTTATCCGGGACAGGGTTATTCGGCATTCGGGCAGGGAACACCCGGACCCAATCGCCTGGTTTCAGCTGGTCCACCCGACGGGGCTCATAAAACTTTGTCCGGGAATCCCGGACGTGGAACTGATGGGCCGCGGTGACCTTGATCACGCCTCCGTCAGACAGGAAAACGCGATATACAGGGCGTTCTTTGTAGACTTCAATACGCTCCACCCGACCAGTCCCCAGAACAGTGCAGATCTCGTCCCCCGTCCGGATCTCCGCGGCATAACGCCAGCCTTGGGGGGTGGCCACCAGCGTATCCCCGGTCACACATGGGTTCGTCGCCTCCAACGTATACAGATGGGGCACCGGGTTGGAGCGATTCGCGGTGTCCAGGAAAAGGACGCCGGGCTCGCCGTTGTGGTGAGCCTGGGTGGCGATCTTGCGGAAGAGGTCCCGGGCCCGCACCCGCTTGTAGACCCGGATGGGGATCCCCACCCGCTCGGCGTCCTCCAGGGTCCCCCGGAAGTTGCGATAGGCGGGATGCAGCACATCCGGGAAGCGCAGCTCCCACTCCTCGTCGTTCTCCACCGCCCGCATGAAGGCGTCGGTGATGCCCACCGAGATGTTGAAGTTGGTGATAGCGTTCTCGTCCGTCTTGCAGGTGATGAACTCCTCGATGTCCGGATGATCCACCCGGAGCACCGCCATGTTGGCACCACGGCGGCTGTTGTGGGTCACCATGCCATTGGCCAGATAGGTGTGATTGTCCGACACCTCCAGATCCAGTGTCAGCGCCTCGCCGGCGGGCTCAACGGATCGAACATAGACGAACCAGCGATCGCCCACCGGGGGAGCATGTCGGGCGAATTCGGGATATCGCTCTGTTAGCTCTTCATAAGCCGTAAGGGTGAGCCGACGCTCCCCCCGGACGTAGCGCAGCAAGGCGCGTCGCAGCGCCGGGCGCGTGCTTCGGATCTTCCGACCGGTTCCTCGCCCTCGTCGATCCCGCTGGGGAAGGGCGGTCGCTTCCAGAACCGGGCTGAGCCAGTAAGCGGGCTCCGGAAGCGGATAGGCGGATTCACGATTCGAATCCGGGATCCGTTCCAGGCAAACCCGGAAACGGGAACGGGGATCACAGCCGATCCGCTCCGCCCATGCCCGCAGCCCGGCAGAGGAGACAATGCGAACGAACCAGGGGCGGGACCGTCCGAACCGGTTCCCGGATGGATGACCCGGACGCACTTTCACCGGACACCCCAGGCCGATGAGCAGCACTGCCACTTCTCGGGCCAGGCGCTCCGAGGCGGTGCAGAGCATCGGATAGCCATGGACGACGGTCCCATCGGCTTCGAAAAGCCCCCGCAGGTAAGCCGCCACCACCGAAGGAGGGCTGAGCCGGATCAGGCGGGGGACGCTGGCCTCCACGCTCCGGCCCTTCCCCAAACCGTTCACGCAAAGGAACTCCTTCACCGCGCGGTTATCGATGATGAAAAGCGTGGAGCCATCCCCGGGCCTGCGCCGGACATGGACCTGAACCTCGAAGAGGCGCTCCATCAGTCGGGGCATCTCTTCGATCAGGTAAGAATGATTGGCCACGGCCACCCCGATCCGATGATCGTTCTCCTCCTGGGCCACGAAGCCATCGCCCGTGAGATACCCCAGGAAGAAAGCGAACTCCTCGTCCAGAACGTGGGGCAGCCGGGGCATGACCTGATTGCCGTGTCGCTTCTCGACCGGCTTCAGGGGCTGGAGATGGCCATGATGCTGGCCCAGAATGACCGGGATGGCATCGCCGGGCTGCAGCTCATCCAGCCGACGCCAGACCCAACCTTCCCGCGTCAGCACCTTCACCTTATGATCCGGCGTGCCGGTCAGCGTCAGGCCTTCCTCCGTCACCACGCGCAACACCTGGGATCGGCCGCGGTTGTAGCCGTGAAGGGAAATCCGCGGGCCCTGATCGGTCAGCACGGTGATGCGCTGCGGCTGCCATCCGGGCTTTTCCGGATCGACGATCTCGTCCAGCCGGAGCAGCCCATGCGCGGTGAACACCAGGGTGTCCGGCGTCAGACATCCTCCCTGAGCGATCTCCCCGAAGGCGCGATCGTAGACCCGCAGAAAGCCCACCGGGCCGGTGGCCCGGCCCATCGAGGAGAAAACGATGGCGTTCTTGGGGCGCAGACGGGAGAACGAGAACCCGTTGCCGCCGCCCGTCTGCTGGATCAGCGCCGCATCCCGCAGCGTCTGAAAGATCCCCCCCGGGATCTTCCCCATGTCGTCCTCCAGGGGGAGGACAAAACAATTATGAACTACAACACCTTCTACAACGTAAGTGTGATCTTCTTCTACCTCACAGTTATAAACATATCCTTCGTAATAAATTTCTTCTATGTTTTCTATTTCGAAGTAAACGTGTTCTTCGTCCCGTAACACCCCATTATTTGACCCTCCGGCGTCTGGGAGATGGATCCCGAAAGCCTTTTCAATTAATCGTCGAGATCGGAGAGGAGACATGATGATCTGAGCAGCCTCACGGGCATTTGGAGTCACATAAGTGGTATCTACGCCACGAATAGATGCTTCATATCCCAATCGAAGCAAAATTTGCCACGTCTGAAAGATGAGCGTCGGGTTGCTTAACGTGAGTCGGAATGCCCTGAATAATTTGGCGGATTTCCTCCCATTAATCAGATACGCTTTCTCGCTGTAAAATCCGTCTCCTCGAAGTAGACCCGCTAGAAACTCTTCTTGAAGATCAAAATTGGCGTATTGCATCCAAATAGGGATGCGTTTGTTGTAGGAATGTCGACCAAATTGATTAAAGAACCACTGAGCGAGAGCTCGATTATATAAATCAATGTGAACCCAGTTTCCCCTTGAAGAATTCATAATAGGCGTAAACCCTAAAATACTACTCAATATATTCGAGACATCAGCATGATATTCCTTTTCTTTGATGGAAAAAGTGAACCGAACATATTCAAGATCTGGACCCAGTGTTCCCTCGGCCACGTAGTATCCACAAAGTCGTGCAACCTCGGAGCTGAGTGGGATATGGCGTGGGATCCAGCGAGCTTGGCGGCCGGAATTTTGATAAGCAGCCGGTCGACGAACCCGAATCGTGGTAGGGGTGCTCTGGACTTCGAGATCTTCCCTAGAGAGGGTCTCCGCTAAATCGAAGGAGGGCGTAGAAAGAATGCCTTTCGGAAAGCCGATGGCAACGCGATCTCCGGGACGAAGATCTGCGGCCATCACCCATCCCCGAGGAGTCAGAAAAGGATGCTCCGGGGTTACTTCGATCCTCCGGCCGATTCGTCGCACTTTGATGATCCGCAACGGCCCCCGATAAAATCGTCGAGACGTCTGCAGGACCGGCTGGTAGCGGCCTCGATGAGTCAGAACGCGATCACCGGGCCGTAGGTCGGCGATCCGTTTGAGTCCATGCTCTGTTATCACCCGTATTTCCGGCGTGAAACATGCCGCCAGCTGCCCCAGAGGGGTGCCGGCACCGGTGAAGGTGGGGGAATTGGGGAGAAAGCGGAGGGCGGTGAGCATTCGGTAGAACCGCTCCTCCCACAGGGCCGGATCGCCGCCCAGCTCCTTCTCCGCCTCGGCGATGGCCCGGGCCACCCGACGGAACATCTCGGGGATCGTCTCCACCGGCCGGCCGTCCGGCCCCTTGCGCAGATACCGCCGCTCCAGGACGATGCGGCCGTTCTCCGTTAATGGGATCTCCGCCTCCGTATCGGCTTCATCCACCCGGATCTCCCAGCGCGTCGTCATGGCCGCTTCCTCCTTCCCTTAGGGATCGCTTGGAATCGATGCGCGCCGGGCTCCATCGGCCTGCTGACCCCATGGAGCCCATGGACACCATCCGGATCTCCGCTCCCCTCGGATAACCAGAGGAACCGCCATATATGGCGGTTTATTTGACATTAATTCCTATATATGGCGAATCCGTGGGCACGATGGAGCCATCGGCAGGGTGTTCGCGGATCGGTTTCCTGGGATGGGAACAGGGCCCGAGGTCGGGCGCAGTTCAGGCCGGGCCGGCCGGCGAGGGGGCGCTTTCCCGGGCTCGGGCCTCCAGGAGGTTATCGATCTCCTGTCGGATGCTCTCCAGATCGCTCAAGCCGAGATACACGATGGCGTAGCGGATATAGGCGATCTCATCCAGCTCCTTCAACCCCGCGATGACCATGTCGCCGATCTGGCGGCTGGGGATCTCCGATTTCCCCATCGCCTGGAGGCGGGCTTCGATCCGCTCCACCAGGCGCTCCAGGGCCTCCGCCGGGATGGGCCGTTTGGCGCAGGCGATCTGGATCCCCCGCAACAGCTTCTCCCGGTCAAAGGGCTCCCGTCGCCCATCCCGCTTGATCACCATGGGCGCGAGGTGGATCGGCCGCTCAATGGTGGTGAACCGGCGCAGACACCGGGGGCACTCCCGACGCCGCCGCACCGCCCGCCGCTCCGCCTCCGGCGTGGTGTCGATCACCCGCGTGTCCTCACTCCCGCAAAAGGGACAGCGCACGGACGAGACCCCTATATATAGGGTAGAAAACGGGTCGATCCGCCAGATCTTCGGACCCAGGCGGGCCTTTATCGTAGCATGGAGGCAGGGGGCTGTCAAGCGCCACCGAACGCTTTAACCTGCGAGGAGGTCGGCCGCTGAGCGCGGCTATCCCGCTCGATCCTCCAGATGGCATGTATCGTTCAGGCGGATCACGACCCAGCGCCCATCCTGAACGACCAGCTCGGTCAGCGAGGCGTTATCGAAGCGGAAAGGGGAAGGCCGATCCAGGGGGAAGCCCAGCCAGCACCGGAAGAACATGGCGAAGGTCCCCCCGTGGGCCACCACCGCCACCGTTTGCTCCGGCCGGGCCATCGCCGCCTGCATCGCCGCCCACACCCGCTCCGCGAAGGCCTCGCGGGGCTCCACCCCTTCGATGGCCGCGGTCGGATCCCGGGCCATCTCCCGCCAGGCCCGCTGCAACGCGGCCACCTCCTCCCCCGGGCGTCCCTCGAAGGGGCCCTGCCTGCGCTCCTTCAAGCGCTCATCCACCTCGATGGGGACCCCCCAGGCGGCGGCGAGGATGCGGGCGGTCTCATAGGCCCGCCACAACGGGCTGCAGAGGATGAGGTCCGGCGGAGCGGCCCGCAGGCGCTCCGCCAGCCGGCGGGCCTGCTCCCGACCTACGTCATCCAGGGGCACATCCGCCCACCCCTGGATCCGTCCCTCGGCGTTCCACGCCGTGCGCCCGTGGCGGATCAGATACAGTCGCTCCGGCATCTCAGCGGTTCTCCCCACCCGACTTCATTGTCCTGCCTGTCGCATCCCTTGAGGCTCCATGTCCCCGTCCGGCGATTCCACACCGGGTTACCCGACATGCTCGATGTATACCCGATCTCCGGAGCCCTCCACGCCTTTCGTTCCCCGGGGCGCAGGCCAACGGGGTTACGGAATCTCCAGGGTCCCCACCTCCACGCCATCCCCGATGGAGCCATCCACCCGGACCGGCCATCGGGCCCCGGAG
The DNA here is from genome assembly GCF_034432235.1 of Thermoflexus sp. Taxonomy (NCBI): domain Bacteria; kingdom Bacillati; phylum Chloroflexota; class Thermoflexia; order Thermoflexales; family Thermoflexaceae; genus Thermoflexus; species Thermoflexus sp. The sequence continues at coordinate 39,537 of NZ_DAOUCJ010000105.1, forward strand.
ACAGGATCATAGAGGCCGACCCGGATCCGGTAAAAGCCGTGGAGATCCCGGGGCAGGATCACCCGGATGAAGACCGGGAAAGCGTGATCGGGGGGCCAGGAGGAGATCGGCACGAGATCGTTCGGCAGCGGGCCGTCCCGCTGGGCCACCAGATGCCCGGCGGAATCCAGGACATGAACGAACATCCGGGGAGAACGAGGGACCGGCCCCACCCGCGCCCAGGCCAGCGTCACCCCGAGCAGGTCCCCCGGCCAGCGCGGCGGGCGCAGGTGAACGCCCCGCAATTCGATCTTCCCCTCGAAATCCGCCCGCAAGGGCGTGAAGGCGAACCCGTGGAAGGGCGGCCACGTCTCATAATAGGCCACCCAGAGGGATCCGAACGGCTGTCCCCCGACCTCGAAGCCGTTCTCCAGCAACAGCCCATCGAAAAGCCCCAGGGGGTCTACCACCTCCTGCTGCCAGCCGAAGAGCCACAGCCGCCAGGGGCCCTCCGCGGGGCCGTAGCGGCGGCGGGCGTCCTCCAGCGCGGCACGAACGGCCGCCTCGTCCCACACCGGAGACTCCGGGCCCATCCATAGCGGGGCGGGAACTCCTATGCGTTCCCAGTAGTAAAGAACGGCCCAGTTGGCCCGCAGGGCGAGGGCCGCTTCCCCCGGCCGGATCTGCCGGGCCACGTGGGCTACCGCCTCCCGATACGGATCGCGGCCGCGGCCCGGATCCGCCCACCATGTCCGCCATGGGACGAGGAGCATGGCTCCCAGGGGCAGGAGGAACAGCGCCCCGATCCATCCACTCGTCCGGCGCGGCAACCCGGGGATCCGCGCCCCGAGGAGCTCCCCCAGCCGGGCGGCCCCGCCGCCGATCCCGATGACCCAGAGCGCCCACAGGAAAATCCCATAGCGGGGATGGAACAGGGCGAACCGGGGGAAAACCGTCACCAGGGTCGCGATGGTCAGGGCCGTGGTGCCCAGGGTGAGGGCCGCCCACCGGCGGGCGAAGGCGTTCCAGCGGAGCAGAGCGGCCAGGGCGAGGATAGCGGCGGGAAGCCAGGTCCCTTCCCCCGGCCAGAACCCGTGGGCGAGGGCGGAGAGGATCCCCGACAGGGTCGCGGGGGGTCGGAGGAAATCCTCGGGACGAACGAACCGTTCTCGGGCGAAGATCAGCCAGGGGCCGACGAGCAACAGGAGCCCCAGCATGCTCGCGGCCCATCGCCGGCGCGCCGCGGGGCGGCGGGCGCTCCCCAGCCCCAGCCCGATGGCCATCACGGCCGCCGGGAAAAGCCCGTAATAATGCGTGAGGATCGTTCCGGCGGCGAACAGCGTCCAGATCAGGAAGCGGAGCGGCGTGGGCTTCCGGAGGATCGCTTCCATTCCCTCGAAGGCGGCCAGCGCCCCGGTGGCCAGCATTGCATACATCCGGGCTTCCTGGACATAATACAGCCAGAACGGGGAAAGCCCCATCGCCAGCATCGTCAGGATCCCCGCGGGCCGTCCCCACCCGCGCGCGGCGATCCGTCCGGCCAGGGCGGCCGCCAGCAGGCCAAACACCACCGAGGGCCACCGCAGCGCGAACTCGCTCTCCCCGGCAATCCGGATCCAGAGATGGAGAAGCAGGTAATAGAGGAAGGGGCTGCGGTCCGCCGCCGTGGCCTGCAGCATCTCCGGGATCGGCATGCGGGCCAGATGCCAGGACCATCCCTCGTCGAACCAGAGGGAAGGGACGTGGAGGCGATTCAGGAAGATGGCGGACAAGAGCACCAACCATGCGATCGGCATTCCGGTTCAATCCCGAACGCGGCTTGCGGCGCGCCCGGGCGAGGGGAGCTCCCTCGGCGCCCGGCGGCGGCCTTCGATTTCCAGAGGACGCATCCGGACGGATCCGCTCCTCAAAGTGTAACCATCGAGGCTTTCCCTGCCAAACCGGTTCCCCGGAGTGGCCGGCTCAGGCTATTATGGAAAAGGGCGGCCCGGCGGGGCTCGCATCCGGGGGAAGGGAGACACCGGAAGGATCTGGGGGCGAAGGGCTCATGCACATCGTCGTGCAGATCCCAGCCTACAACGAAGCGGAGACCATCGGGGAGGTGATCCGAGGGATCCCGCGGGAGATCCCGGGGGTGGAGCGGGTCACCGTCCTGGTGGTGGATGACGGCTCAACCGACGGGACTGGAGCGATCGCCCGTTCCGCCGGAGCGGACATCGTCATACGGCATCGGCGGAACCGGGGGCTGGCGGCCGCCTTTCAGACCGGGTTCGACGCCGCCCTGCGTCTGGGCGCGGACATCATTGTGAACGTAGACGCCGATGGCCAGTATGATCCGGGAGACATCCCGGCGCTGATCGCGCCCATCCTGCGAGGGGAAGCCGACATGGTCGTCGGCGATCGACAGGTCAACCGCCTGGCCCACTTCCCCTGGCACAAGCGCATTCTGTCCGCCCTGGGCTCGGCCGTCGTGCGCTGGGCCTCAGGGCTGGACGTTCCGGACGCGCCGAGCGGCTTCCGGGCCTACAGTCGGGAGGCGGCCCTGCGATTGATCGTGCTGACGGACTTCTCGTATACCGTGGAACATCTGATCCAGGCCGGCAAGCGACGTCTGGCCGTCACCCATGTTCCCATCCATGCCCGTCCCACTTCCCGGCCCTCCCGGCTCCATCAGGGCCTATGGGATTTCATCAAACGGCAGGGGGCGACCATTGTGCGGGTCTACGCGAGCTACGAGCCGCTGAAGGCCTTTTTCTATCTCTCCCTTCCCTTCTGGGGGGTTGGCCTGATCCTCTTCGCCCGGCTGGCGTGGTTTTTCATCACCGAAGGTTTCGCCCTGCGAGGTCACCTGCAATCCCTGATCGTCGCCACCCTCTCGATCATCCTGGCCTTTCTGATCTTCCTGTTCGGCCTCCTGGCTGACCGCATCGGCGACAATCGCCGGCTGCTGGAGGAACTCCTGTATCGCTTGAGGGAACGGGAGGAGTAGCCTTGAAGGGCAAAGAGGGCTTACGTATTATGAGATTGAAATTCGGTAAAAATAATGTTAGCGACCGCCGAAAACGCTTTGGAAGCCCCCGAACACATCTGGATATCCAACCGGTCCACCACCCCTCTATACGAAATCTCGAGGGATTTTCTAGCAAACGATAAGTATAATCCTCTATTTGAAACCCACAATCCCGCAAAGCCTTTCGTAAAGTCCACCATGAAACCGGATTCTCGTAATAAAACGGAACGTTGGAGATCCATCGAACAATTCGATTCGCAATGAATCGTGGGAACCAGCTAAGGAATGGAATCCCATAATGCTCTTCAATTGGGAACCAACGGTTGGGTCCACTGAAGAAGCACACGCCTCCTGGCCGGAGCACCCGGTGAATTTCCTGAAGAAGACAACGCCAGTCCGGGACATGTTCATAAACCTGAGCGCAAATAATCAAATCAAAAGAATCGTTTGGAAAAGGAAGACGCATAGCATCTCCAAAGCAAAAATAAGCATAGTGTCTGTGAGCCGTCGCCCAGTGCAACGCATCCTCATCAATATCGACACCAATCACGTGCCAATCGGGCCACAACTGAGCGAAATGCTCAGTGATCCGTCCGGTGGAGCAGCCGATATCCAGCGCCCAGCCATTCCAATGAGCAATCCCAGGCACTGCCTCTTCCAAGACGGCCTGAATCTTCCATGCTTTTCGCTGTCGAAGATAAGGATCTTTAACACGTTCCCACTTAGACCAGTATTCCCTTTGATATTTCATCCGCATTGAAATTGCCTTCTATGAGATTGCTGATGATCTCCAGCATCGTTTCGGGTTGGAACCACCTTCGGAGTGCTACCGTGCGGGCTCGGAGGCGAGCCCATTCCTCTGGTCGCTTGAGTACCTCGCGCAGGCCGGTGGCCAAAGCCTCTGCGGAGGCTTCCTCAACCACCCAGCCGACTTGTCCTCTCCGCACGAGCATTCCAAGATCTCCAACATCTGTTGCGATAACCGGCAACCCCACTTGCATGGCATCCCCGAAAACCAAAGGGATGCTTTCGATGCGTGAGGGAATCACCAGATAATGAACTGCTTTCATCATCGCCACAACCTGTTGAGGCGAGGCGTAGCCGTAGAGCGACACATGGTCCTTCAATGCGTAGAGGCGCAGATGCTCTTCCACCCATGGCCTCAAAGTTCCATCTCCCAGGAGGTGAACTCGAACGCCCTCCAGCTCCGGGCGCAGGGAGCGCAATGCTTCAATCAGCAGATCAATTCCCTTTTGTTTCTCAAAGCGGCCCACATATAGCAGATGACAGCGTGCAGGTGGAAGGGAGGCGGGAGGAGTAGCCAGCGGCAACCGCCGGGAGGCGGGAAGGAATCCGCAAGACTTTCCCCTTAATCGCCCCACCTCCTCCGCCAACCGACAGCCATCGGCCAAACAGAACGAAGCATCTTTGAGAACACGGCGGACGATTCGCTCTCCCAGCGGATATCGATGCCTTCCCCAGATGTCGGAGCCCAGGGCCCAGACCCCGTAAGGGATTTTCTTTCTTCGCCAAGCCCAGCATGCAAGCGCGCCCGAGGGGATCGCCCACAAGGCAAGGCTGAGATCCACCCTCAGGCTCGAGACCACGCGCTCCACAAAAACCATGCCAACCAACAGCAGGCTGGCAAAGCGAATGAGATTCAGCAGATGGGTAGATTGAGAAGCGAGCTCCCGGTAGCTTCCCCACCAAGGAAATTCCAGAACCGGAACATGGGGATCCCGAATCGGTCGATCTTTTCGGGGGGTGACTACCCAAACGGCCCATCCTCGATTTTGGAGTCCGAGGGCCAGCTCACGCGCCAGGGCCCCTGCGTTGAACGTCTCTTCAGGGCTCAAGGGATAAGATGAGGTGATCAGAAGGATCCGTTTCAACCTTCCCTCCTGAGCAGCCAGCCCATATAACGGGCATGATGGTCCCACTTCATTATCTCCGCAAGCCATTCCAGGGGATAAGCTACGCTTAAGAACAGATAGAGACCGATCCATGGCCATCGACTGTGCCGAAACCAATCGGCCGCCGCCTCCACCAGTGTGCTCTCCGAAGTCCTCGTTTTCCTCCACGCGCCCCAGCGGCGCAGAATTGGGATCCAAGGAAGCCGTTCGGTGGCCCGACGCCGGAGAACCCGCAACCCCGTTCGCATGAACAGCTCTTCCCAGCTTTCCCGGGATCGTGGGAACAGATAGAAGCCCTCCTCGCATTGCTGGCATAGCTCTATGATGATCATGCATCCTCCAGGGCGCAGCAGACGCCGAATTTCCTGCAGAGCATATTCCTGAACTTCATAGGGAAGATGCTGAAGAACAGTCACGGAGATCGCCCAATCGAACGATCGGCTACGAAATCCGAGAGCTGGAAGAGCCATGACCGCCCATTGCCCTGCCGGGGAGAGGATGCGGGCCCAGCGCAACGCGTGGATGCCCACATCGACGCCCACCGTTTGCACCCCGTAGCGTTGGAACAAACGAGACCACCTTCCCGTCCCGCAACCCAGATCCAAGGCTTGCTGTCCGGGGCGTGGCGGAGAGAGCCGGAGAAGCGCCTGGACCGCTCGCCGCTGCCAAAAATCGAAGAAGCGATTGAAAGCAGCCGGCATCCCTCGGTAAAGATCATGAATGAGACTCAGATCCTCCGAATGCCCTCCGCCCAGGCCTCCCAGCTGGGCATCGTGGCGACGCCAGAAATCCAGCAGCCTCTCATAGGGACGGCTCATGGACGGATCACGAACTCCACATGCCAGGTGAGCACCTCTCCCAGGATCGGTATCTTTGAAACATTCAGCGGCAGGAAGCGGACACCCTGATAGACGATTTGAAACCCTTCCTGGAGAATCCATCTGCGAGCCTTCCGAATTGTCACAGGATATAGCCCGTAGGATCCGAAAGCCTGAGCGAAGGAGAGGGGATAAATCGGATACTGCGAAGGGATCCATTCCCCATCCCCCCACCATCTTCGCCATCGGGCCATAGCAAGCGCCACACGCTCTCCCAAGTAATGAAAGGGGGAGAACTGATGCCCACCTAACGGACTATAAAATGGAGGAAAACTGAGGTAAACCCAGCCTCCCGGCCGCGTCACACGTCGGATCTCTCGAAGCAAGGCCAGGGGGTCCTTCACATGTTCGATCAAGCTGGCACATAGGATGCCATCGAAAGTCGCCTCCGCGAAAGGGAGACGAAGGGCATTCCCCTGAATCGGAAAGAAGGACTGTGCCGGAAAGCCCGGCCGGATCCAAAGATCCAGAGCCACCCCATGGGCACCGGCCTCTTCCAGGGCGAGGGTATATCCTCCGATTCCACAACCCAAATCTAATACCCGCCTTCCTGCCAGCACACATCCATGGCGAGCGAGGCCTTCCAACACCCAGCGCCCCTGATAGCGTTGAAAGAGGCGATAATCCTCCTCACTACGGAGCCGCCGCCTTGCCAGATCCCACAAGCCCCACCAGCGGCGGAAGAACCTCATGCCCTTCCCCTCCGCCACAGCTGACGTATAGTTTCGACCACATAGAGAACATCGGATTCATCCATGTGAGCTGTCAAGGGCAATGAAAGGGTCTCCTCAGAGATGCGCTCTGCGTGGGGGAACATCCCCGGCCGATAGCCAAAGGCTTGCTGATAGAACCGGTGCAGATGCAGAGCCTTGTAGTGGATCCCCGTGCCGATGCCCGCTTGATGCAGCATGCGGCTGAGCTCGTCTCGACAAAAGGGCGCCTCCTGGGGATCCACTCGAATAGTATACAGGTGACGAGCGTGGACAATATGCGCATCCTCCGGCGGGAGCTGTATCCCGGCCAGATCCCTAAGCCCCTCGTTATAAAGCTGCCATAAAAGCTCGCGGCGTTGCCGCCAATGCTCGAGATAGGGTAGTTGAGCGAGGCCCAGCGCTGCTTGGATATCGGTCATATTGTATTTGTACCCTGCCTCCAGCACCTCGTAATCTGGAAATTGCTCCTCGCTGTAACGACGCCAGGCATCCCGACTCAAACCGTGCATGCGCAGAAGGCGTGCTCGCTCTGCCCATGCCTCCGACCTAGTGATGAGCATCCCACCCTCTCCGGTCGTCAGGCTCTTGGTCGGATAGAAGCTGAAGGCAGCCAGATCCCCCAGCGTCCCCACCTTGCGGCCTTTATAGAACGCTTCCAGCGCATGAGCGGCATCCTCGACGAGAAAAACCCCATAGCGCCGGGCAAGGTCGATGAATGCATCCATCTCACATGGGCGCCCGGCATAGTGCACGACGATAATTGCGCGGGTGCGAGACGTGAGCACATCCCGGGTGGCCTCTGGATCTAGATTTCCCGTCCGCGGATCCACATCGGCAAAAACAGGGCGCGCTCCTGCATGGACGATCACATTGGCAGTGGCCGCAAAAGTCATGGGGGAGGTGATCACCTCATCCCCAGGGCCGACCCCGATCAGTCGCAGGGCGAGGTGGAGAGCAGCCGTGCATGAGCTCACAGCCACAGCGAAGGGGGCGCCGATATATCGAGCGAAGGCTTCCTCAAAGGCCGCCACCCGCGGGCCTGTTCCCAGCCAGCCCGAGCGGAGGACCTCCACCACTGCCTCAATGGCTTCCTCGGGTAATCGAGGCGCTCCGAAAACCAGATAGCGGCCACGCGGCGAGATGACAGGAGCCATCGCTACCTCCCCAGGCGCTCAAAGATCCGATTCACCCGCTCCCGCATGAAATCCTCTGTCAAAGGATCGGACCATTTCACAAGCAGATAGCCTACCAAGTTCCCCTTCCAGAAAACAACTTCATGGGACCAGATCTTTCCGCTTCTCGATTCCTCGGAGGGGCGGATCCTCCAGCGCGCCTCGTCGGCTGCCGTCTGGATCAAACGAAATGAGTCTTCTGATGAAGACAAGCGCCGGGCATAGGCCTCCCAGGCCAAGTGGATGTCCTGAAACAGCCGTAGCTCCACCACGAAACCCTTTATGAACGGATGATAACGATCTTCCTCCACTGGATAACGCAACTCAAGACCATGGGAGGTCGGCTCACGGATTTCAGTGCGGAGAACATAGAGAGTTCGCATGAACGGGAAATCCTCGGGCCGAAGCATCGACGACTCCAAATTCAAGTTGGCAGGATAAGGCGGGGAAAACGTGGCGGGCATGGCCATGGGCTCAACGGGCGATTCGAATAAAATCGGGGAGGGCCGGCCCATGGAAGAAATGGAAGGAGAACCAAAGGGAAACGGACGGAAGAGCGCGCAGCTCCCGATAAGGCTCATAACCCCTAGCCAGCAAAGCATGCGAACGGCAGCCATAGCTTCTCCTCTTCAACATCAAAAATGCCGGGGTGCGACCGTGGTTGCACCCCGGCATTTTAATCCTAGCATGGTGATCGAATCAAGAGGAGCTAGGGGGATTTGACTCCCGGGAACCCTGCAGCCACATCCCCAGATAGGATCAAGCTGTTCTGATCGCCGATCACCGCGATCGGCTTGTCCGATGAAATGGTGACGCTACCGAGGAAACCGGGTGGAATATGTCCATCAGAGAGCTGATTGAAGGTTTGGGCGTTGTTCACCGTGACATTCCGGATGTAGGTGCCCAGATTGCCCGAGTAGTTAAGAGTCAGATTAGCTGTCCCCCCGTCAATCACCTGAACGGAGAAGGTTGTAGTCCATTTTCCTCCGCTGTATTGATTTTCGATCAAGGGCACGGCCATCTTCTCGCCTACGTCGGATGGAGCGAAGGCGGTGTAACCGATGGCCCGATCGCCCGGCCCCAGCGTGTTCGCGATATTATAAGCAATGACCAGGGGTTGCGTGGAGCTCACCGTTGCTGCTCCATAGAAATTGCTGGCCAGCGGCCCCCCGGTGCATCCTCCATAGACATTCGCGGCAGGATTCAGATAGAGACTGCCATTGGCTGGAATGGAGCAATTCAATGTCTGGTTGTTTGTGAACTGAATTTGAACAGAAGCCGGGCTTGATGCCGTGTTGATCATCGTAAAGTCGGTAGTCCATGGTCCATAGGCGTTGATATAACCCGGCATGTACAACGTGGTGCTGGCCTTACTAAGCGGCAAAGCCGAGTAGGAGACTAACATTCCCCCCGTTATCCGATATTCATCCACCGTGACCGCCACGGGCTGCGTCGCCGAGATAATCGCTGATCCATTGAAATCGGCTATAGGAAGATCGTATTGATCTACCAGTGCAGAAGCTCCTACAGGAAGATTCGGAATGGTCTGGGTAACCACCACGGTGCCCCCGCTGATGAACCGGATCTCCACATTCGCTGGCGACGTACCCGCGTTCTGGATCGCCATGCGGGTGTTCCAAGGACCGAACTTGGCCATCACAATCGGCGCAAAAACCACAGTAGAGGGCTCTCCGATTCCCACGTAGGCATCTGATACATACTGAGATCCAGAGAGATTGTTCGCTACTGTGGCGATCGCAGAGACCG
>NZ_DAOUCJ010000106.1 GCF_034432235.1 Thermoflexus sp.
GGCGGTCCTCATTCTGTATCTCCGGTAGAGCCGATGATGGCATCCCATCCGCCTCAGGCGTCGAAGGAAGTCGACCTTTAGAGGCCTCCGGCCGATGGCCGGCCTCCGCCGGCCGAAAGACCTCCCGCGTCGGGGCAGGCCGACGCGGGGCGCGAAGCGCCCAATGAGGCCGATTTCCATCGGCGCGCCCGCCAACGCCTGGCGCGGAGGGCGCGCCCTGCGTTCACCCACACCGGAGGTCAAACACCTATGTCCTGGAGTCCTGGAGTGCGGTGCCGAGGCACCGCAGTCCATCTGCTGATCGCGGTTCCGCTGGCCGTGCTGGCCGCCGTGGGGAACGCCGGGCCCATCCCCGTGCTGATCCTCAGCGCCCTGGCCCTGATCCCGCTGGCGGCCCTGATCGGGGAAGCCACGGAGGAGCTGGCGGCGCGAACGGGCCCGGTGGTGGGCGGCCTGCTGAACGCCACCCTGGGGAACGCCGCCGAACTGATCATCGCCCTGGCCGGCATCCGCGCCGGACTGCTGGATCTGGTGAAGGCCTCCATCACCGGATCCATCCTGGGGAACCTGCTCCTGGTGATGGGGCTCAGCCTGCTCGTCGGAGGATGGCGCCATGGGCTCCAGCGGTTCTCCCGCCAGCGAGCCGGGGTGCTGACCACCATGACCATCCTCGCCTTCATCGCCCTGGGGATCCCTTCCCTCTTCAGCCATACGATCGCGGTGCACCATCCCGAGGCCGTGGAAACCATGAGCCTGGGCGTGGCCGGGCTGATGCTGGCCCTCTATGGCCTGAGCGTGCTTTACACGCTTCGCGCCCGGGAGCCGCTGGCCGCCCATCCCCCCTCCCACACCCGCTGGACCCTCCCCCAGGCCCTTGGGGTCCTGGCGGTGGCCACGATCGGCGTGGTGGGGATGAGCGAGCTGCTGGTTCACGCGCTGGAGCCCACCCTTCACATCCTGGGCCTCACGGAGCTCTTCGTGGGGATCATCCTGATCCCCCTGGTGGGCAACGTCGCGGAGCACCTGGTGGCGGTCCAGATGGCCGCGGAAAACCAGATGGACCTCTCGCTGGAGATCGCCGTGGGCTCGAGCCTGCAGATCGCCCTGCTGGTCGCCCCCGCCCTGGTCTTCGCCAGCCTGGCCCTGGGACGGCCGATGGATCTGGTCTTCCATCCGCTGGAACTGGTGGCCATGATGATGGCGGGGGCGATCGCGGCCTTCATCGCGCTGGATGGGGAAACGAACTGGCTGGAGGGCGCGCAGCTCCTGGCCGTTTACGGGATGTTGGGGATCGCCTTCTTCTTTGTGTAGATCGATGGGGCCGCCGGGACCGGATCGGGGAATCCGGAGCGGCCCCCCGTTTCATGCGGAGGCGGGAACTTCCTCGATCCGGTATTCTCCCTCGATCGGCTCCGCCCCGGGCGCGACGGGCTCGATCCGATAGCGATACCGGATGCGAGCGGTCTTGCGCAGCATCGCGCTGACGGAGCAATACTTGGTCACCGAGAGCTCAACCGCCCGAACGACTGCCTGGGGATCCACATTCCCTTTCACGATGTAGAGCACATCGATATCCGTGTAGACCTTCGGGTGCTCCGGAGCCCGCTCCCCCCGGACCTCCATCGCGAACCCTTCCAGGGGTTGGCGCTTCTTTCGCAGGATGGAAAGCACATCCATCGCCGTGCAGCCCGCCAGGGCGACCAGCAGCAGCTCCATCGGGCGGGGCCCCTGATTCGTTCCCCCCACATCGGGAGCTGCGTCCATGATCACCGAATGCCCGCTCGGCGTGAGGGCTTCCATCTTCATGCCCTGGACGTCCAGTAAATTCAGGCGGATCTCTGTAGCCATGGGGACGCTCCTTCCGCATGGGTTCATCGCGCCGGTGGGCGATCGCGAGGGGCGCCGCCCCTCGTCCCTCCCGGGCGCCTTATCAGGTGCACACCCCACGGGCTCCCGTGCGGAACCCGCAGATCGGGCAATACACGTTGAAGTATCCATCGTATTCCAGACGAGCGAAGCCACAGATGGGGCAGAGATCCCCCGCCCGGTAGATCTCCACCGCGCCCTCCGCCTCTGCAGGGACATGAAGCTGAAAATCCAGAGAGGATCCCGGATCGGCAGAGACACGCCGCGAGGTCGTTTTCCGGCGAGGCTGCGGTTCGGATCGGGATTTCCGCCACCAGTATTCCATGCCCCCCACCCCAGCCCCCTCGCCTCAAGGAAATCCTCAGGAAAGCCGACCCAGGGTTTCCAGAAGGGTTCCCACGGCACGCGCGGATCGGACAGGATCCTGGTCCGCGCATGCCTGGAGGTAAGCCCGCGTCGCGAACAGGAGGGCATGATGGGCGGCCGCCCGCAGGGCGGCCAGCTGCTCCAGCACCTCCTCGCAATCCCGCCCCTCCTGGATCATCCGCTCCACCCCCCGGGCCTGCCCCTGGATCCGTCGGAGACGGCGGATCAAACGCTGTTCTGCATCCTGAGAAAGGCGAAGCATATGGCGGCTCCTCCGCGCAAGCTCTCCCCCATTCCCGTTCCCAGGGCCCCCGGCCCTGGATCAACGGACCCCTGGAAGGGTTCCCCCATGGTTCCCGGCCACCGGCTCCCACGGCGGCGAAGATTGAGAGCCGCTTCTCCGCCTCCCGACGGCCGCAGCGCGGGCATTCGATCTCCTCCACCGGGGTGTTCCATCGGACCAGCCGCTCGAACTCGGCGCCGCACCCACGGTGGAATGCGGCGCCTAGGCACCGCACCCCAGCCGTAAAGCGGCATGGCCTGGCTTCCACCTCCCGCGAGATCCCTAACGTCCACCAGGCGAGGGCGGAAATACCCAATACCCGTATAGAGGATAATCCGGATATCCCGGGCTGTCAAAATGGGGGATGGCCTGGGGAGGGTTCCCGCCTCATGAACGGGCAGCCGGCGGCCTCACAGCCCCAGGTAAGCCTTGCGCACCCGATCCTCCCGGGCCACCTCCTGGGCCGGGCCCTCCAGCTCGATCCGACCGCCGCTGAGCACATAGGCGTAGTCGCTGATGGCCAGCGCCAGATGCACGTTCTGTTCCACCAGCAGCATCGTCAGCCCCTCGGCCTTCAGGCGGCGGATGATCGCAAAGAGGCTCAGCACCAGAAGCGGCGAGAGGCCCAGCGACGGCTCGTCGAGGAAAAGGATCCGGGGCTCCGCCATCAACGCCCGGGCGATGGCGAGCATCTGCTGCTCGCCCCCGCTCAGGGTGCCCGCTTTCTGATTCCGGCGTTCCTTCAATCGGGGAAACAGATCGAAAACGCGCTCCAGGTTCTGGCGAAATCGGGGGCGCGCCCGCCCGGTCACGGCCCCCATCTCCAGGTTCTCCATCACCGTCATATCCGCGAACAGCTGCCGTCCCTCCGGGACCAGGATCAATCCCATGGCCGCTTTGCGATAGGGAGGGAGCATGGTGATGTCCTGGCCTTCCAGGAAAACGGCCCCACGCCATGGCCGGATCAGCCCCATCACGGCGCGCAGGGCGGTGGTTTTGCCCGAGCCGTTCGCTCCGATGAGGGTGGTGAGCCGCCCCGCCTCCAGCCGGAACGAAAGGTCCCACAGGATCTGCACTTCCCCATAGCCCGAGGACAGGTGATGGACTTCGAGCATGGCCATCCTCAACCTCCATGGGCCTCCAGCAGGCTCTGAGCGAGCCGGGGATCCCCCAGATACGCCTCGATCACCCGGGGGTGGTGGACGATCTCCGAAGGGGCGCCTTCCGCGATGACCTCCCCGTAGTCCAGCACCACGATACGGTCGGAGACGTTCATGATCGCATGCATCAGATGCTCGATCATCAGGACCGTGATCCCGCTGGCCCGGATGGCGCGGATCACCTCCAGCATCGTCGCCACTTCGGTGGGGTTCAAGCCCGCCAGGACTTCGTCCAGCAGGATCAGGTAAGGGCGCGCGGCCAGGGCGCGGGCCAGCTCCAATCGTTTTTTCTCCGCCACGTTCAACCGGGCGGCTTCCACGTCCCGCTTCCCGGCCAGCCCGACCTGCTCCAGGACGGCCAGGGCGATCTCCCGGGCTTCGCGGAGGGATCGGTTCTCTCGCCCGAAACAGGCCCCTACCATCACGTTCTCCAGCACCGTCAGCTCATTCAGGGGGCGCACGATCTGATGGGCGCGGGCGATCCCCAGCCGGGCGATGGCATACGGCGGCCGCCCGGTGACGTCCTGGCCCCGAAAGATCACCCGCCCTTCCTCCGGGCGATAGACCCCGCTGATCACATTGAACAGGGTGGTCTTGCCTGCCCCGTTCGGGCCGATCAGCCCCAGGATCTCCCCCTCGGACACATGGAGGGAAACCCGGTTCAAGGCCTGCAGGCCTCCAAAGCGCTTGGAAACCCCCCGCACCTCGAGCAGGCTCATGGGATCACCCTCCGGGTCGCCGGGAAGCGCGCCCGCAGCCAGCCGATCACGCCCGCCGGGACGAAGAGGATGATCAGAAGCAGGAGCACGCCGGCGAAGGTCAGATGCAGGCTCTTAAACAACGGGCTGGTCAGCAGATAACCCCGCAGGCGCTCATAGAGCGCCGCCCCCAGGATCGGCCCCCACACCGTCCCCTGGCCGCCCAGCATCACCATGACCAGGGTCTCGATGGACAGGTGCAGCCGGAAGGCATCCCCGGGCTCAATGTTCCCGTTCTTGAAGAAGAACAGCACGCCCACCATGCCCGGGAACAGCGCCGAAAGGGCATAGGCCATGGTCTTGGCCCACGGCCCCCGCACACCCAGGACCAGGGCGGCATCCTCGTCCTCCCGGATCGCCATCAGCCCCAGCCCGAACTTGGAGTGCTTGACCGCAAAGCTGACGCCCACGGTGAGCAGGGTGACGGTGAGCAGGGCACCATAAGCGATCCACAAAGCCTGAGCGGCCCCTCCATAGGCCTGGTATACGGCGAAATTCAAAGACATCCCGGTAGCGCCCCCGAAGGGCTCGAAGTTGGCCACGAAGGCGCGCACCGCTTCATGGATCCCAATCGTCGCCAGGGCGAAGTAAGCCCCCCGCAGCCGCAGGATGATGGCCCCCAGGGCCAGGGCCAGGGCGGCCGTCGCCAGCCCTCCCGCGATCATCGCCGTCCAGAGGGACCAGCCCTGGCGGTGCATCAGGTAGAAGCCGATGTATCCCCCCAGCCCGAAAAAGACGATGTGGCCGAAGTTGACATAGCCGGTGTAGCCCAGCAGGATGTTCAGGCTGGAGGCCAGGGTGACCAGCATCAGGATGAGGAACATATCCTCCCGCCCCATGGCGGATCCCGTTAGGATCGGCCACAGGCCGGCTCCGAGAAGCCCGACCAGCGTCACCCACCCGGAGATAGAACGCCCTATGCCCATCGCGCTTTCCCCTACCGAAGGGATGTTCCCGGCCTGACCCCCGGGCCTTCTCATCGGATCGTGCGAAAGAGGGTGAATCCGGCTCTTCGATCGGCCGGGGGGCCGGCACCGCTCAGCGCTCCCCCAGCAACCCCTGCGGGCGCAGCAAAAGGAGCAGGACGAACAGCAGGAACTCGATCACCGGCACCCAGCTCACCGGCAGCACAATGGGGATCAGCCCTTCCAGCGCCCCGAGGATCAGGCCCCCGAGCAGCGCTCCCGTGGGGTTCCCCAGCCCGCCCAGCACGCAGATCACAAAGCTCTTCAGCTCGTAGGCCCCCCCCGAGAGGATGGTGAACGGGAAAAAGGTGGCGATGAGCCCCCCGGCGACCGCTGCCAGCATGGTCCCCAGGCCGAAACTGAAGGCCAGCACCCGCGCGGAGGGGATCCCCATCAACTCCGCCGCCGCGCGGTGGCTGGCCACCGCCCGCACCATCTTCCCCGGGATGGTCCGATACAGGAAGAGGTAAAGCCCCGCGGCGATCAGGACGGCGGCCAGCGCCGCCAGCATACGGGTCCCCAGGAGAACAACCGGTCCAAAGGTCAGGCGGCCCAGCGAGATGTCGATGTTGCGGGGGGTAGTGGTGAAAAGGGCCGTGCCCGTCCCGATGATCATCATGTTGACCGAGAAGGTCGCCAGGAGGGTCGAGAGATGCGGGGCGTTCAGCACCCGATGGACCGCGACCTCGTAGATCAGGATCCCGACCAGCAGCCCGAGGAGGGCGACGGCGAACAACCCCAGGTAGGGATGCACCCCGGCGTAGGCGAAGAGCAGATAGACGCCGAACATCCCCAGGGCGATGATCGGCCCGTGGGCCAGATTGATCACCCGCATCACCCCCCAGATCAGGGTAAGCCCCATCGCCGCCAGGCCGTAGACAAACCCCAGCAACAGGCCATCGATCAATGAGGCGATCCATACGCCCGGGTTCACCATCGCCATCGCCCTCCCATGGAAAAGATCGGGTTGGTGACCAAGAGGCTCCTTGCGACGGTCGTCGGGCTCACGGACGCTCGGGGGAGGCCCCGGCGGCTCAGCGGCTCAGGGGATAGATCGGCTTCGCCGCCTGCGCGGCCTCCGGCCAGACGATCGGACGGATCAGGTTGCCCGAGGCGTCCTTCTGCCACTGGAGATAGACCATCTCATGGCCGATCTGCTTGCCGTGGGCCTTCCCCGTGTCGAATTTGATGCGGCCGTAGAAGGTCATCAGGTCCATCTTCTCCAGAGCCGCCTTCACCTTCTCGGTCTCGATGGATCCGGCATCCTCGATGGCCTTCTGCAGGACCAGGCCGGCGGCATAGCCCCCGGCGGCGTGATAGCCGGGCTCATAGCCGTATTTGGCCTTGTAGGCGCTGACGAACTGATCTACCGTCGGGCCATACCAGGGCAGCCCCGCCGCCTTCGCTGAATCCGGCGAGTATTTCGCGCCGGGCTCCCACTGGCTGGGGCCGATCACGCCCACCGCGGCGTCGCCCAGCTGGGCGAACTCCGGCACCGCGGGGGCGACCAGCAGGGCGATCATCTTCACCGGCACCTTCTTCTCGAACAGCTGCTTGGCCAGCGTGGAGCCATCCTGGAAGTGCCCGCCGCCGATAATGGCATCGGGCCTGGCGGCCGTGATCTTATTGATGAAGGGCCCGAAATCCGTGGTGCCGGTCTCATAGCCCTCGAAGAGCACGACCTCGAACCCCTGGCTCTCCGCATACGGCTTGGCCGCGTTCACCACATCGGTGGAGAACTTCTCGTTCTCATAAACGATGGCGATCCGCCTGGCGTTCGGGTCCATCTTCTTGAGGAAATCGATGGCGCCCGTCAGGTAGCGGCTGGCCGGCGTGTAGATCTGGAAGATATGCCGATAGCCTTTCTCATAGGTGCTGTCGGAGGCCGCGCCGATGGTGATCATGATCTTCCCGTATTGCTCGGCGATGACCGCCGCGGCGTCGGCGAGGCCGCTGCTGTAAGGACTGATCAGGAAATCGGCCTTGTCCTCGTTGATCAGCTTGACATAGAGTTGCTGCACTCGCTCCTTGGTGCTCTCATCGTCATAGAACTTGAGCTCCACCTGGATCACCGTGCCGTCCGGCAGCCGGATGCCCCCCGCCCGCTGGAGATCGTCCAGCCACAGCTGCAGCCCCTGGACCTGTTCTTTGGATTCCTTGGTCAGCTTGCCGGTCTGAGAGGCCGTGAAGCCCAGGATGATTTTCTTCACGGCGGGGGTGGGAGAGGCCGCCGGTGTCGGGCTGGGCTGGGCGGCCGGTTGAGCCGGCCCGGCCGGCGTCGCCGTGGGGGCTGGCGGCGCAGGCGCGGCGCACGCCGCCAGCATCGCCAGAACGACCAGGATCCCGCCCCATTTCATCCAGCGCATCATCCCGACCTCCTGATTCCCAGGATAGGGCAACGCCCTTCACCCACTCAGGTTAGCCGGATACGGTAAAATTTCCACAAACAGACGCTCGTCAGGCGTAAAAATCCCGTAAACGCCACGCTCTTCCCGTTCCTCGGGGGGAGGTTCGCATGGGGAAGCTCACCGGTTCCCGGGATCTGAGGACCACATTGCTCCTCGCTTACGGCCTGCTCATCGGGTGGATGCTGGCCATGGGCTTCTCCTTTAATTTGTGGAGCACAGATCGGCTGCTTCAGGATGTGGAATCCTCGAACCGGGCCCTGGCCCATGCGATCGGGCTGGAAACCGAAGCCTGGCTCCAGGATGCGATGCAGGCGGTGGAGACCCTGGCTCATATGGAAGCGGTGCGCCGGCATGACCTGCAGGCCCTCCCCGCCATTTTTATGCCGGCTTTCGCTGCCCGCCCGGATGCCCTGATGGTCTTCCTCCTGGATCGCCATGGGGTGATGCGCTATCACTATCCGGAGGGTCCCGGCAGCACCGTGGGCTGGGATTTCAGCTTCTGGAACTATTTCCAGGCCGCCGCTCAGGCGGATGGCCCGGTGCTCTCCAAGGGATGGCTTTCCCCCAAGACCGGGAAACCCGTGGTGACCATCGCCATGCCGTTAAAGGATGAAGGGGGACATTTTAATGGGCTGGTGGCCATCAATCTCTCGCTGGAACGCTTGAGCGACGTGTTGAGGACGGTGGCCGGGGAGCATCTGGATCTCCGCCTGTATGACGCCACCGGCCAGCTCATTGCCGCCTCCGGTCCGCTCATCCCCCTCGATCCCACCTTCCGCCTGGCCCCGGAGGAAGCGATCCCGCCGCGCCTGTCTTCGGATCCGCAGGGGCGGACCTGGCTGGTGACCTCGCTGTTCCTCCCGCGGACGGGATGGCGCATCCTGGTGCGTCGCCCAGCCGATGAGGCGCTGGCCACCCTCTATATGTTCCAGCGGGCGATGCTCCTGCTGCTATTGCTGGTGCTGGTCAGCGGCTTGGGTTTCTGGCATCTCCTCACCCATCAGGCCCTGCACCCCCTGGGGGCGATCGCCCGCTTCAGCCGGGAGCTCGGCGAGCGGCCCGCATCCGCCAGCGCCTCCGCCATCCTCCGCCTGACCGACCGGAGGGATCAGATCGGACACCTCGCCCGCTCGCTGCTCTGGATGCAAGGGGCGATCCAGCAGCGCCTGAATGAGCTCCGCACCCTTCTGGAGACCGGCCGCACGGTCCTGGGATCCCTGGAGACCGAAGAGGTCATCGCCACGATCCTGGAGCAGGTGCAGCGGCTCCTCCAGGTTCGCACATGCGCCCTTTTCACCCTGGATGAGCGGACCGGCTACTACCGTGTGCGCGCGGTGCAGGGGTTGAGCCCGGATTACGCGCGAGGGCTCTCCTTCCATCCCGATGATCCCCGCTCTCCCACCATGCAGGCCATTCGCACCGGCCGTCCGGCCCAGATCGCTGACGTCGAGGTCGAGGGCTATCCGGAATTGCGGGAGCGGGCGCGGCGGGAAGGCTTCCGCGCCCTCCTCGCGGTGCCTTTGATGGCCCGCCACGCCCCCCCGGCCGCGCTGGTGATTTACCGACCGGATCCGCACCAATTCACGGAGGATGAGATATCGCTGGCCTGGAACTTCGCCAACCTGGCGGCTTTTGCTCTGGAGCACGCCGTCCTGTATGCCCGCAGCGATATGCTCCTCCAGCAACAAACCCGTCGCCTGGAGACATTGATCGAGCACCTCCACGATGGATTGATCATGGAAAGCCGGGATGGCGAGATCCTCTATATGAACCGGCGGGCCGCCTGGTGGTGCGGGCTGGAGGAGCCCTGCCCGCCGGGGTGCGCCTCCCGTGTCGCCTATGAGTCCCTGCTCCAGCGCTTCTCCCCTTCAGGAGATATCCCCTGCGTGCTGGAGAAAGCCACCGAGGGCGTCATCGAGGGGCTGTGGCGGGCGGGGAATACCACCCGCGATCTGCGGATCCAGAGCATCCGGATCCAGGGGGCGGGGGACGAACCCCTCGGACGCATCCTGGTGTTCCAGGACATCACCTCGGAGCGAGAGCTGGACCGCGCCAAATCGGCGCTGCTCTCCGCGGTTTCCCATGAGCTCCGCACCCCGCTGGCAGCCATCAAGGGTTATACCACGACCCTGCTGGCGGAAGATGTCGATTGGGATCCCGCCGCGCGCCGGGAGTTCCTCCAGGTCATCCTGGAGGAAACCGAGCGCCTGACCCGGCTGGTGAACAACCTGCTGGATCTCTCCCGGCTGGAGGCCGGGGCTCTGGTGCTCCAGCGACAGCCATACCCCCTGGATGCCATCCTCGCCCGGGTGAAGCGGGATCTGCGTGGGGAAAGCCACCCCATCTCCATCCAGCTTCCTCCCGATCTGCCCCCCGTGGACGTGGATCCAGCGCGGATCGAGGTGGTGTTCCGCAACCTCCTGGATAACGCGATCCGCTATACCCCGCCCGGAACCCCCATCGTCGTCTCCGCCACAGTGGCCGATGGCATGGTGATCGTTCGGGTTCACGATGAAGGACCGGGGATCCCACCTGAACATCGGGAGCGGATCTTCGATCGCTTCTATCGGATCCCGGGCCATATCCGCACCTCCGGAGCTGGCCTGGGGCTGGCCATCTGCAAAGGGTTTGTGGAAGCTCACGGAGGTCGGATCTGGCTGGCCGAGGACGGCCCGGGCGCCACTTTCCTCTTTACCCTCCCGATATGGGAGGATAAGGATGGCCGAGCGGATTCTGATCGTGGATGATGAGGAACCCCTGCGGCGGTTTATCGGGCGCAACCTGGCCGCGCGGGGATATGAAGTGCTGACCGCACAGGATGGCTGGGAGGCCCTGCGGCTGTTCGAGCAGAGCGCCCCCGATCTCATCATCCTGGATATCCTGATGCCGGGTCTCAACGGCCTGGAAGTATTGAAGCGAATCCGCCAGGTCTCCCTGGTCCCCATCCTCGTGCTCACCGCCCTGGACCAGGAGGCCGACAAAATCACCGCTCTGGATCTGGGGGCGGATGATTACCTGACCAAACCCTTCGGGGTGGGGGAACTGCTGGCCCGGGTGCGGGCCGCGTTGCGCCGGGTGCGGTGGAGCGAGGGGGCCGGAGGGACCGGGATGTTGCGGATCGGCGATCTGGAACTGGACTCCGATCAGCGGCGGGCATGGCATCGGGGGGAAATCCTTCGCCTGACCGGGAAAGAATTCGACCTGCTCTACCTTCTCGCCCGCCACGCCGGCCGGAATCTCTCCCACCGGTTCCTCCTGCAACGCGTCTGGGGGCCCGAATATCAGGACGAGGTGGAATACCTCCGGGTCTACATCGGGCGTCTGCGGCGCAAACTGGAGGAGACCGAGGATCATCGCCATCTGTTCACCGAACCCGGATTTGGTTATCGCCTGGAGGCGTAATCCGATCGCTGAGCCAGCGACGCAAGTCCGAATAAAATTAAAGGGAAGGAAGGGGTATCCGGCCTTCCCCATTCGAGACCAACGGCCCGGTTCCGAACGCCATCCTCAAGGGCTGAGGAGGATGCTATGCCGGTGGCCAGCGAGCTTCGCCCTGGGATGACGATTCAGCTGGAGGGAACGCTATTCCGGGTGATCGATGCGGTGTATCACTCCGGAACCGCCCAGCAGAAGGGGGTTGTGCACGCCAGGCTGCGCAACCTGCGCACCGGGGTCGTAACGGATCGACGCTTCCGGCCAGAGGAGCGTGTGGAGGAGGTCTCCCTGGAGCGCCGGATGATGGAATATCTTTACAATGATGGCGAGATGTTCTATTTCATGGACCCCGAAACCTACGATCAGATCCCCATCCCGGCCGCGATGATCGGGGATCTGGAGATCTTCCTCCAGCCCAACCAGCGGATCCCGGTGGAATTCCACGAAGGGCAACCCGTTGCGGTGGCCTTCCCGGAAACGGTGGATCTCCGCGTGGTCCACACTTCCCAACCCCTGCGCGAGCGCGAGAGCCACGTTTACAAGCCGGCCATCCTGGAGAACGGGCTCGAAGTGCTGGTCCCCCAGTTCATCGCCGAGGGGGACATCGTGCGGATCAATGTCTACACCCGGGCGTATGTGGATCGGGTGGGGAAGCGGAGCAGTTAATGCGACAGCCGCCGCAGCTGCAACCGAAGAGGCCATCCGGGAGGTCGCCGCTAAAGCGGCTCCTGCAGGCCGCGATGGACAACCCTCTCCCACAGGAGAGGCATTCGCCCCGACGCTTCCGCCTCGACCGATATCACCGCTTGCGCCCCGTGGAGAGGGATACGCCGATGGAAATCGGCCTCGCAAGGCGCTCCGCGCCGGGCGTCGGCCTGCGCCGATGCGAGGATGCTTTCTGGCCGGCGCAGGCCGGCCGTTGGCCGAAGGCCTATCCCGGTCGAATTCATTCGACGCCTCTCACGCTTCAGGAAAACCCACGGCGTCGCTCGTTACTCCAGACCGAACCGGCTCAGGTCCTCCTCGTTCAGGCCGAAGTAGTGCCCCAGTTCATGAAGCAGTGTGCGTCGGAGCTCGGCCCGTAGCCGGAACGGATCATCGCCGAAGTCGGCTTCGAGGGGGCGACGGAAGATCCGGATCCGCGACGGCCAGGCGATGGGCGCCCGATCCCGCTCCGCCCATGGGGGGCCCTCGAACAGGCCATACAGGTTCTCCCCCGGCGGAAGGCTCAGGGCCCGCCGATGCTCCCGATCGGGCTCCTCCTCCAGCAGGATGACCAAGTTCTCTACCGCCTGCCGCAGATCCGGCGGCAGGTCCGCGAGGATCTCGGACCACACGCGCTCGACCAGCTCAGGGGTGATCCGGAGCCGCCGTCGTCGCATCCGGCATCGTTTCCCGCGAGGATTCCAGGGGGGGCACCCGCACAAAGACCTGCTCGGCCAGGCGGCGCCGAATTCGATGCTCCTGATCGCCCACCCGGATGCGCAGGCCAACGCCTGGCACCTGCTCTTCCACGATCACCTGAGCGCCCGGTCGCAAGCCCGCCCGGGCGGCTTGCCGCAAGGTCGAGGCTTCGTCGATCACCCGCAGCACCTCACAGGCCACCCCCAGAGGGACCTCGCTCAGCCGCCGGGCGGCCGGGAGCGGGATCTCCCCCGCTCGGGTGGGGATGGGATCCCCATGGGGATCATACGCGGGGTGGCCCAGCATCGTTGCAATCCGTTCCTCCAGGGCCTCGCTGATCGCATGCTCCAGGCGATCCGCCTCCGCGTGGACCTCGTCCCAATCATAGCCCAGGGCTTCCATGAGGAAGAGCTCCAGCAGGCGATGATGCCGGATCACCTCCAGGGCGATCCGGCGGCCCGTTCGGGTGAGGGTCACTCCCCGGTAGGGGGCGTAGTGAACCAGGCGGAGCCTCGCCAGCTTCTTCAGCATCCCGGTCACCGACGGCGGTGCCACATGGAGATATTCCGCCAGCCGGGTGGTGGTGACCGTTCCCTCTCGCTCGGCGAGGATATAAATCGCTCGCAAATAATCTTCCATCGAAGCGCTCAGCCGGGGCATGATCCCTGCGTCCCTTCCCGAACTCTTTGCTCCTCATCTTAACACAGAAACCCTTCCCGCGGAACATCATCCCGCCCCGCCTGCCCCCATCCTTTGCTGGAGGAAAGGGAACCGAGCAGCCAGCCGGTTCGATCGCTCCTTCCGGGGTCCCGGAGGCCAGGCGATGCAGGCCCTCTCGACCGGAGCTTATGCCCCAGGGAAGCGGGTTAAAGCCTTCATACACTTCCCGCGAATTTCCATTTCTTCTATACTGGAGTTAGAATAATCCACAAATTGGGGAGATCGCTGGGGGGCGGGGTTCCGAGAGGCTGGCGCGGCCTCTCACCCAAGCCGGAGTTTGGGAAACCGTGGGCCTGGTCTCCTCGGTTTCATATTTTGAACCGAGAGCGGGCGCAGGGAGGAGGGTTCGATGAGCAAAGCACGGATTCTGGTGGTGGAGGACGATCCGGACATCGCCCGCATGCTCCAGCTGTATTTTGGCTCGCTGGGCTATGAGGTTCAGACGGCCGCGCGGGGGCAGGAAGCGCTGGAGAGAACCCGCCAGCAGCTTCCCCATCTGATCATCCTGGATATCGTGCTCCCCGATATCGATGGCTACGAGGTCTGCCGGAGGCTGCGCACCCACCTGCGCACCAGCCACATCCCCATCATTTTCCTGACCCAACGGGACGAGCGCAGTGACCGCATTGCTGGCCTGGAGCTGGGGGCGGATGATTACATCACGAAGCCCTTCGATATCGAGGAACTGCGCCTGAGGGTCCAGAACGCCATCCGGCGGGCGGAACGGGAGAGCCTCACCAACCCGGTCACCGGCCTGCCCAGCGGGCGCCTGATCGAGGATCAGCTGCGCGCCCTCCTCCGCCGCTCGGACTGGGGCCTGCTGTATATCGGGATCAACGGCCTGGATGCTTTCCAGGAAGTTTACGGATTCGTGGCCGGTGACGAGGTCCTGCGGTGGACGGCCATGCTGATCGGGGAGGTGGTGGACGAGCTGGGGACGCCGCAGGACTTCATCGGACATGTCGGGGGGGATGATTTCGTGGTGATCACGGAGGCCGGACGGGCGGAGGGCATCGCCCAGGAGCTCCGCCGTCGCTTCGCCGAAGGAGTCGGGACCCACTACGCCTTCCCCGACCGGGAACGAGGGTATCTGGTGCTCATCGATCGCGATGGGAATGAGAAGCGTGTCCCTCTGATGAGCCTGGCCATCGGCATCGTCCGGGCCGGGGATTCGATCTTCAACGACATCCGGGAGCTCACGGAGGTCGCAGCGGAAGCCCGGCGGAAGGAGATCCTGCTGCTTTGAAGGAAGATCTCCCCACCATGCCGTAAAGCGGCACCGGAACGGCAAAGAGAAGCGGAGGGAAACCCGGGATGGTCTGGCGCCAGCGCCTGCGTTGGCTTTTGAGACCGGCTCGCCCATCTTCCTCGAAACCGGCGACGCATAGGGAGGATGTTTCCTTCCTGGAGCGGTGGGCGGAACCGATGCTGTGGATCGAGGCCGGGAGCGGCCGATTGCTTCTGAACGCCGCAGCGCGCGCCTGGCTGGGGGATCCCCCTCCCTTCTCCTGCCAGGATCTGGCGAGCCGTCTTCGCCCGCCGGGCGTGCTGGAACGATGGCTGCTGGGCTCCCGGGAGACGGCCACCATCGGCCAGCGAAGCGCGCAGGCCAGCGCCCTCCCCCTCACCCTGGATGGGCATCCAGGCTTCCTGGTCGTCCTTCGGCCTGTTCCCGAGGGATCCAGATCCGCCCCGGAACCCCCCATCTACCCCCGGGAGCTGGCCCTGGTCACAGGGATCGCCCGTCTGCTCAGTGCCTCCCTGGATCTGGACTCCACGCTGGATGCCATCCTATTTGCGATCCGGCAGGTGATCCCCTATGAGCTGGCCGAGATCAACCTGTGGGAGCCCGGAGACCGCCGGCTCTACACCCGGGCCCGCGGTGGGGATCCCCAGGCGGTGGCTCAGCTCGCGGAGCTGGGAGGGGTTTACCGGCCCGACGAGGGCCTCACCGGATGGCTGGCCACCTACCGGCGTCCCCTGCTGATCCACGATCTGCGCGACTTCACCGGCGCGCGCCCTCGCCTGAACCTCGAGCGCTTCCCCGCGCGCGCCTTTCTGGGCGTCCCTCTGCAAACCCGGGAAGAGTTCATCGGGACGCTGGAACTCGTTGCGTATCGCCCGGGGGCCTTCACCGAAGAACATCTGCGCCTCCTGGAGGCGATCGCCGCCCAGGCGGCCATCGCCATCCACAACGTCCGGTTGTATGAAGCCACGCACCATTACGCCGAAGGGCTGAAGACCCTGTTCCGCATCGCGGCGATGAGCGCCGCCTCCCCATCCCTCGAAGATTTCCTCCGCCGATCCGTCGCCGAGCTCGCCGAGTGGTTCCGGGTGGAGCGGGTCGTGGTCCTGCTCTACGATTCGAAGCGTCAGGAGTTAACCCCCCACCCCGCCGGCGTCTACGGCCCCTGGCCGCCGGATGCCCTGGGGTTCCGCCTTCCGGTGCAGGACCCGGTGTTCGCGGAAAGCGTGTTCCGGAGCGGACGCCCCTTCCGCTCCAACCGGGCGTCAGAGGACCGCCGGGTGATCCCGCCGTATCGGGAGCTGATCGCCCGCTTCGGCGTCCGATCCGTCCTCTCCATCCCCCTGACGGCCCGGGAACAGCCCATCGGGGAGATCCACCTGATCAATCGGATCGAGGGCCGGTTCGCCCCGGATGATGAACGTCTGGGGATGGCGATGGGCGTCGTGCTGGGCACCACCCTCCATAACCTTCAGGTAATTGAACAGGCCCGGCGCCGCGCCGCCCGCCTGCGGGCCCTGGTGGAGATCGGCCAGCGGATCGCCGCAACGCTGGATCTGGATAGGATCTTTGAAACCATCCGGGAAGCGCTCGGGCGGATCCTGGATGCCCGGAATTTCTACGCCGCCCTCTATGATCCGGAGAACGATGAGGTCTCATTTGTGTTCTATGTGCATCAGGGACAACGGTTGCGGGAGCGGCCGAAGCGCCGGGGCGGCCATGGCCTGACCGAATATGTGATCCGAACCGGCCAGCCCCTTCTGCTGCGAGGCGATGTCGCCGGCCAGGCGCGGGCGCTGGGGATCGAGCCAGTGGGAACCCCCGCCCGGCTCTGGATGGGGGTTCCCATGCGGGTCGGCGACCGGGTGATCGGCATGCTGGCCATCCAGCATGAGACGGACGAGAACGCCTTCGACGAGGAGGACCTGGAGCTCCTTCAGGCCATCGCGCACCAGACGGCCATCGCCGTGGAGAACGCCCGGCTTTACGGAGAGATCCGCGAGCGCCTGGAGGCCCGGATCCACCAGCTGACCGCGCTGAACCGCATCGGCCAGGAGCTGAACGCGAATCTGGATCTCGATCACATCCTGAACCTGGTGCTGGACTCGGCCTTCCATGTCACAGGGGCGGATTACGGGGAGATCCTCCTTTACGATCCGACAAGCGATCTGCTGCGCCCCCGTCTGCTCCGCAACCTTTCCATGGAGCAACTGCAAGCCCGCGGGCTGGATCGCCAGCGACCCGGAGAAGGGCTGATCGGGCAGGCCTTCCAGAGCGGCCGCGTCGTGCTTGTCCCTGATGTCCGGCAGGACCCGCATTACATCGCCGGGACGCCGGATACCCTCTCCGAGGTGGCCGTGCCGATCTGGTATGGGACACTGGTGGTGGGGGTGCTGGATCTCCAGAGCCGGCGGCCCCATGGCTTCAGCGAGGAACAGATCGCCTTTCTGGAAGCCCTGGCCGCTCAGGCCGCCGTGGCCATCGGCAACGCCATGCGTCTGCAGGAGGAGGCGCAGCGGAGCGAGCGCTACCGCCAGCGCATCGAGCTGATGCGCGGGATGCTGGAGGTGGGCCAGGCGCTGCGCTCCGAGCGGCCGCTGGAGAACGCCCTCGACGCCGTCGCCCACACCATTCAGGAGTCCCTGGGCTTCGAGCGGGTTCTGATCAGCCTGCTGGAAGGAGAGCCCCCCGTCCTCCGACGGGTGGCCCAGGCCGGGCTTCCCCTGCCGGTGTTCGAGCGGATGCGGCAGATCCCCCAGCCGTGGCGCAATATGCAGATCTTCCTGCGGGAGGAATTCCGACTCGGGGCCTGTTATTACATCCCATATGAGCGGCAACCCGAGAACCTGAGCGAGATCCTGGATACCTGGACGGCGACGCCGACGCGGGAGCCCCGGCCGGATCCCACCCGCTGGCATCCAGAGGACCTCCTGATTGTGCCCATTCACGGGACAGGCGGGCGCTTGCTGGGGATCATCTCTGTGGATGAGCCGCGGGACGGGCAGGTGCCCACCCGTGAGACGGCGGAGATGCTGGAGCTGCTGGCCAGCCAGACCGGCATCATCATTGAAAACGCCCGCCTG
This sequence comes from Thermoflexus sp., assembly GCF_034432235.1. Taxonomy (NCBI): domain Bacteria; kingdom Bacillati; phylum Chloroflexota; class Thermoflexia; order Thermoflexales; family Thermoflexaceae; genus Thermoflexus; species Thermoflexus sp. Next base: position 17,695 of record NZ_DAOUCJ010000106.1, read on the forward strand.
TATGAGGGGCTGAAACAGCGGATCGAGGCGCTCACCCGTCTGAACGAAGCCAGCCGGCAGATCGCCGCCCGGCTGGAGCTGGGCGCTCTGCTGGAAGCCATCGCCCAGGCCGCCGCCTCCCTGAGCCATGCAGCCTGGGCGGGGGTGATCCGGATGGAGAAAGAAGCCCCTCAGCTGATCGCTCAATTCGCCCCGGATGGCCTGGAGGTCTCCTCATTGGAAGCCCTCCTGGGCTCCTCCCGGATGATCCAGGCGATGATGTCCGGCCGTGCGCTCTACCTCCGGGATTTAGCCGAGGCCCTGGACGAGGAGATCCCGGAAGTGCGTTCCCTGCTCCTTGTCCCCATGCGGGCGGGCGGAGAGATCGTCGGATGGATCGCGGTGGCCCATCCGGAACGGGGCGCCTTCGATGAGATCGAACAGATCCTGCTCCAGACCCTGGCGGAACAGGCGGCGGTGGCTCTGGAGAACGCCCGGCTCTACGAGCAGACCCGCCGCTTCAGCGAGGAGCTCGAAGCCCAGGTCCGCGAGCGAACGGAGGCGCTGGAGAAGGCCCTGGCCGACCTTTCGGCTCGCCATCGCCAGCTGGAGCGGTTGTATCGGGTGACCCTGGCGCTGACCGCCAGCCTGGAGCTGGAGGCTACCCTTCAGCAGGCGCTCTCCCTCCTTGTTGAGGAAGGGGAAACCGCGGCGGTGATCCTGATGGATCCGGAGAAGGGACGCCTGGCGGTGCGAGCCGGGATCGGGCCGGGCAGTGCCGATCTGATCGGACAATCCTGGCCCCTTCACGAAGATCCCGGGGCGATCCAGGCGGCCATCCGCCAGCGGCGAACCCAGAACCTGTTCGCGTTCCCCCTCGATCTCCTCCCGGCGCCCTGGCGGGCCCTGCGTCCAGGCGCGGCCCTGGTGGTTCCTCTCACCCTGGGCCTGGACGTCCTGGGGGCCCTGGTGTTCGCCAGCCCGGAAGCCCGTGGGTTCGATCCAGAACGGGTTCAGCTGCTGGAGACCGTGGCCGCTCAGATGGCTCAGGCCATCCATAACGCAGCCCTTTATCAGCTGATCACCCAGCAGGCGGAGCAGCTGGGCAACACCCTGCGGGCCGCCCAGGAGGAGGTTTCCAAGCGCCAGGCCATCCTGGAGTCCATCGCGGAAGGGGTGATGGTGGCCGATGCCCGGGGCGAGGTGATCATGATGAACGCTGCCGCCGAACAGATCCTCGGGTTGCGCCGGGAGGAGGTCCTCGGTCGGCCCATCCATCATTTCACCGGCCTTTATGGGCCCGCATGGCAGGAATGGATGGCCTCCCTGCGGCGATGGCTTTCCTCCCCGCGGGGCCAGCCCCCCACCCTGTTCATGCGCCACGAGCTCGCCCCTGAGGGCCGCTTCATCACCGTCCACGCCGCGCCGGTGATGATGGGCACCGAGTTCCTGGGCACCGTCTCGGTCTTCCGGGATATCACGCCGGAGGTGGAAGCCGATCGCGCCAAGACAGAGTTCATCTCCACGGTGTCCCACGAGCTCCGCACGCCCATGACCTCCATCAAGGGCTACGTGGATCTTCTGCTCCTCGGATCCGCCGGGCCCCTTTCCGAAATGCAGCGCCGCTTCCTGCAGATTGTGAAGTCCAACGCCGACCGACTCAAACTGCTGGTGGATGACCTGCTGGACATCTCGCGGATTGAGAGCGGCCGCCTCCAGCTGGATCTCCGCCCGGTGCCCCTGGAGGCGGCAGTGGAAGCGGTGGTGGCTTCCCTGAAGGCTCGCCTCGACGAAAAGAACCAGCGCCTGGAGCTCGATCTGCCGGCTTTCCTCCCTCCGGTCCAGGCCGATAAGGATCGCCTGATCCAGATCCTGATGAACCTGGTCAGCAATGCCCACAAATACACGCCGGAAGGCGGGCAGATCCGCATCCGGGCCTGCGTGGAGGGAGAAGCCGTCCATGTGGCAGTCAGCGATACCGGGATCGGCATTCCCCCCGAGGCTCTCCCGCGCATCTTCGAGCGCTTTTATCGGGTGGATGACCCGCGGGTTCAGGAAACCCCCGGGACGGGCCTGGGCCTTTCGATCGTGAAAGCCCTGGTGGAAATGCATGGGGGGCGGATCTGGGTGGAAAGCGAGGTCGGCCGGGGATCGACGTTCCACTTCACGATCCCCATCGCCCGTGAGGCGCCCTCTCCCGTTGATCGACCCCCCGCGCCAGCGCCGGTCCCCGTCCGGGGGGATGGCGCTTCGCCCATCCTGATCGTGGAGGATGACCGCCATATCGCCGACCTGCTGGTCCAGCACCTGGAGCGCGCGGGATATCGAACCCTGGTCGCCCATCGGGGTGAGGAGGCCCTGCGCCTCGCCCGGGAGGAGCGTCCGCAGCTGATCACCCTGGATATCTACCTGCCGGACCTGGACGGCTTCACGGTGCTGGAACGACTGAAGGCCGATCCGGCCACCGCCGAGATCCCGGTCATCATCGTCTCCGTCCTGGCTGATCGCCAGCGAGGGGTCCACCTGGGAGCGGTGGATGTGTTGGGCAAACCGGTAGACGTGGAACGATTGCTGGAGGTGGTCGGCCGGTATGCGCGGCGCCATGCCCGCATCGTCATCGTGGATGACGACGCGGGGACCCGGTCGTTGCTCCAGGACACCCTGCGCAACCATGGGTTCGAGGTGACGACCTTCGGGAACGCCATCGAGGCGCTGGCCTGGATCGAAGCCCATCGCCCCGATCTGGTGCTGATGGATCTCAAGCCGGCGGGGATGAGCGGACTGGACGCCCTGGCCCGCATGAAGGCCAGCCCGAAGATGGCGGACGTCCCGGTGGTGATCATGACCGCCAGCGCCACGGACCCGATGGGCAAACGCCGGCAGGCGCTGGCCCTGGGGGCGGCGGATTTCTTCCTCAAGCCGTTCCCGCTGGAGGAGTTCGTCGCCGCCATCCGGCGCCTTCTCGGCGAATCCTCCGAGGGAGAATCCGGCAACGCGGAGTAGAAACGGTTTCCGTTTCCGCTCCGGGGAATCCGGGCAGCCGGTCCCGCAATCGGACAGGAGGGATCCGAACGATGGCCAGGATTCTGATCGCAGAGGATGAACGGGATATCCGGGAATTGATCGTCTTCACCCTGGAGTTTGGAGGCTTCCAGGTGATCGCCGCCACCAACGGCGAGGAAGCGGTGGAACTGGCCCGTCAGCATCGCCCGGACCTGATCATCCTGGATGTCCGCATGCCTCGAATGACCGGCTACGAGGCCTGTCGCATCCTGAAATCCCAGGAAGAAACCCGCGCCATCCCGGTGGTGTTTCTATCCGCCAAAGGGCAAGAGGCGGAGATCCGCCAGGGCATGGAGGCGGGGGCCGATGCCTATATCCTGAAACCTTTCGCCCCCGATGAGCTGATCCAGCAGGTCCAGGCCCTTTTGAACCGGCATGGCATGAGATCAGGGTGAAACCAACGGGCTGGATTTCCGCGGTCCGGCTCTGATTTGGGGAAGCGAGAACCTCCCTCGCACCCCCAAGAGGGAGAAGGAGCGGTCTCGGCTTTCTCACTCAAGCTCAGCAGCGCAAGCCCGATCCCGATCGAATTCCTGAGGCAGGGAACGGCAAGCGGTGAGCATTGCGACTGTCGGAGAGTATCTGATCCATTATGAGGCGCTGGGTCGGGGCCAGCCCGTGGTCTTCCTGCACGGGTGGGTGGGGTCATGGCGCTACTGGCTGCCCACGATGCAGGCCCTCTCCCATCGATTCCGGACCTATGCCGTCGACCTGGCGGGGTTTGGGGATTCCGCCAAGCCGCGGCAGGGGGCCGACTCCGTCTACCGCCTGGAGCGCCAGGTCGAGCTGGTCCGGGAATGGATGGATCACCTGGGGATCCTCCGGGCGCACCTCATCGGCCACACCCTGGGCGCTATGATTGCGATCCGGCTGGCCTTGAAGCATCCCGATCGGGTGCAGCGGATCCTGGCCGTCGGCTATCCGACCGCTCTGGAGATCCCGAAAGGCGCCCGTGGATGGATGGGGAAGGGGATCCTGATGGAGCGGTTGAGCCGTCTCGCCCAGGAGTATCCCGAGGTGCAGCGGGAACATCAGCGGGCGGATCCCGAGGCGATCGTCCTCAGCCTGGAGGAAGCCCTGATCCATCAGGAGGCGCTCGGGGAGTGGCTTCGCCTGGTGGATTGCCCGCTCCTCCTGGTTTACGGTCGGCGGGATCCGCTGATCGCCCCCCCGCTCTTCCTGAACGGCGGCCTGGACGCCTCCACCCGTCTGATCCTCCTGGAGGAAGGCCGTCATTTCCCCATGCTGGATCTCCCTGCCGTTTTCCAGCGCCTGACAGAGGATTTCCTCACCCTGCCCGATCCCTCGCAGATCACCCTGAAGGAAGAATGGCGCCGGCGGTTCCGATAGAAGGGCCATCCTGTTGGATCAACGCGCCACCGCATCCCATGATCTCCACTGCTCCCGCATGGCCTCTTCACCCCATTCCACATCCATGGGATTCTGGCCATATTGCTGTTGGCGGCAATGCACGGGGAGACCCCCTGCGCGGGATGTGGCCGTGGGGGAAGTGACGGGCGGAACGGTTGCGGCATCATGTCAGGATTGGGGTTATGGGCGAGTGGATATCCAGCTTTAAGCACGGTGTGGACGGTACTGCGGCAGGTGGACGTGGAACGGGGCCGACCCCGGCCTGCAAGCGCCCGGTCGATGAAGCAGGAAGCGGCCGGTCGTCTATGGATCTCCCTCGGGTGAAATCGCTGACGATGGATCACGGAACGGAAGCCCGCCCTTTCAGGGGTGGGAGGAGATCACGGACGCCTGCCATGGGCAGAAAGGATGGCGAGAAACTCCGGAACACCCACGATGTGAACACCATATCGCTCGCGCATCGTGGCCTTGAGTTCTTCGTCCCCTTTGAGGTCCTTATCTCCGGTCACCAAGTATAGAACTCTGCCGGAGATGGCCACGTTCAGAAAGATGTCGTCTTTGGGGTCGCGGCACAATGTCACATGAACTGACGGTTTTACCATTTCCGCTCGTTCGTAGATGAGCCTGCCCAGTTCCTCGATGTCCTCCCCAGTGAAATACCGGCGAAATTTGGGACGAGCCAGCACCTCAAACAGTTCGGCAAGCAGCTCCTCTGATGTTACGAGGATGAATTGCCCATCTTTCCACGCTTCTATAAGAATGTCGCCGGCCCTTTTAGCAAACCTCGGACGAACAGGTTCGTATCAACCACCGCTCTGGGTGTGGATAGCCGTTCGGGCGCGTTCGACTTCGGCATCGACCTCTTCCTCGCCGATGGGGAACTGATCCACGCGAGCCCATACGCGCGCCAACAGCGCTTCCAGGCGCTCGTGCCATGGCCGTGACTCAATGGCCTGCCGAACGATCTCCTGCTCCTCGGGTTTCAGTTGACGAACTATGGCCAGAATCTGATCCAGGGTCAGTTCCAGTTCCACCTGTTGGATCCTTACCTTCGGCATTCCGATAACCTCCTTTCATAAAAGCCGTGCGCAGGGGGCGGTCGGCAGCTCACCTGATCCCAGTCGCTTAAATTATATGCCCTTGTCCGGTCAGCTGCCATCGGCCTTAGCCGGCGGCTTGCCGTAGCGGGACAAGCGCACCACCCGCCAACAGGCCGGCTGGCGGCGGCCCCGGCGGCGATATGGATCGCCGCCACCCGGGCGACGGGGGCGGGGTAGCCACACGACCAGATGCGAGCTCGGATCGCGATCTCCGGTTTTTCTTCTCCGTATGCCTGCATATGGGGCAAGAGTTTGAAAAGCTCCGGGAGAACCCACCCTGCAGACCGCAAGCCCGTTCACCGGATTAAAATACATACATACTCGAGGCATTCTGTCGCAGGAGGGGTCGGATGTTCGGTTACGCCGGACGCATTCTGCATGTCGATCTCTCGGCCGGACGTCTGTGGGTGGAGGAGCCGGACGAGGCGTTCTACCGGACTTACTGGGGCGGCAGCGCGATGGGGCTGTATTACGTGCTGAGGCACACACCGCCCGGCATCGATCCTTTCGATCCCCGCAACACCCTCACGTTCTTCCTCAGCGCGGCCACCGGCCTCCCCATCTCCGGTCAGAGCCGGGCCACCGCCAACGCCAAATCCCCCCTTACCGGCCTGATCGGCGACTCCCAGGCCGGCGGCTTCTGGCCCGCCGAGCTCAAGTTCGCCCGATTCGACGGCATCGTGATCTACGGGCGGGCGCCGAAGCCGGTCTACCTCTGGATCCACGACGGAGAGGCGGAGCTGCGGGACGCGACCCACCTCTGGGGGCGCACCACCGGCGAGGTGGAGGACATCCTCTATGAAGAGCTGGGCGACGACCAGATCGAGATCGCCCAGATCGGCCCGGCCGGCGAACGCCTCGTTCGATTCGCCGCCATTATGAACATGCGCAATCGCGCCCACGGCCGCACCGGGATGGGCGCGGTGATGGGCTCCAAAAACCTCAAGGCCATCGCCGTGCGGGGCCGCTGGCGCCCGTCGGCATACGACGCCCGGGCCCTTCAACAGTTGAACAAACAGGGTCCGGCCGCCTACGAGGCAAACCTGGCGGTCAAAAACCTGGGGATCTATGGAACCGCCAGCGTGCTGGCGGCCCAGAACGCCGCCGGCGGCCAGCCGACGCGCAACTACACCAGCGGCTTCTTTGAGGAAGCCGATCGCATCACCGGCGAGCGGATGGCCGAGACCATCCTGAAGGAGCGCGATACCTGTTACGCCTGTGTGGTCCGCTGCAAGCGGGTGGTGGAGACGGAGTGGCGGGGCCGCTCGGTGGACCCCCTCTATGGCGGGCCGGAGTATGAGACCCTTTCCACCTTCGGCTCCTACTGTGGGGTCAGCGATCTTGAGGCCATCGCCCTGGCGAACCAGATCTGCAATCAGTATGGGGTGGATACGATCTCCTGCGGGGCGACCATCGCCTTCGCCATGGAGTGTTTCGAGCGGGGGATCCTCCCGGAGGCCGAGGTGGGCTTTCCCCTGCGCTTCGGCGACGCGGAGGCGATGATCCGCCTGCTGGAGCGGATCGTGCGGCGCGAGGGCATCGGGGATGTCCTGGCAGAAGGCTCCGCCCGGGCAGCTCAGATCATCGGCCGCGGGGCGGAAGATCTCGTGGTCGCCGTGAAGGGCCAGGAGCTCCCCGCCCATATGCCCCAGGTCAAGCGCTCCCTGGCCCTGATCTACGCCGTCAACCCCTTCGGCGCCGATCACCAGTCCAGCGAGCACGACACCCTCTACATGCCCAAATCCCCCCGCCTTTTCCTGGACCGGCTGGCTGTCCTCGGCCTGACCGACCCGCAACCGCCCCGGGTTCTGAACGAGGCGAAAATCCGCTTCGCCTATGAGACCCAGAAGTTTTACAGCTTTCTGGACACGGCGGACCTGTGCCAGTTCGTCTTCGGGCCTTCCTGGCAGCTCTACGGGCCGGAGGAGCTGGTGGCGCTCATGCGCGCGGTGACCGGATGGGAGGTGACCCTGGAGGAGGTGATGCGGGTGGGCGAGCGAAGGCTGAACATGCTGCGGGCTTTCAACGCCCGGGAAGGGGCGGGGCGGGATCGGGACACTTTGCCGAAGCGGCTGTTCGAGCCCCTGCGGGGCGGCAAAACCGATGGGCTGAGCGTGGATCGGGAGGAATGGGAAGCAGCCCTCGCCCGCTATTATGAAATGGCCGGCTGGGATCCCCAGACCGGGATGCCCACCCCGGAGAAACTGCGGGAACTGGGTCTGGAATGGATCCTCTCGTAGGAAACGTCCTGCAGTGATTCCTCACCGCACCCGGGCAGGGGTTCCGTCGCTGGCCCCTCCCGGGAGGCATTCAGGGCTGCGGGGTGCCTCTGGAACTCCTCGCAGCCCTGAATTTTCTGGCGGCCCCGCCGCCCGCCCCATGACCCCGAAACCCGATCGGTATGCTTCTGCGAGCCCGCTGATCTTCCTTTAACTCAACGTTTGCGGATCTTTTATCCCCCGCTAACGCTCCTCTTAGGCCTTCCGCTTACGATGAAGGCTGGAAAAGCCCCAGGGGTGCAGGCAAAACCGCCCCCGAAAGGAGGTGAGGCCTATGGCGCGCGAGCTGATGATCCGGGATCCGTTCGACGCGGCGTTCATGACCCTGCGCGAGGCGATCGACCGCCTGTTCGATCAGGCGTTTGTGCGGCCCTTCGACGGGTTCACCGCCCTGGGCGTGGGGATGCCGGTGAATATCTATGAGCTGCCCGACCGCTATCATGTGGCCATCCTGATGCCGGGCGTGCGGCCGGAGAGCCTGGAGGTGCAGGCGCTGGGCTCCTCCCTGACCATCCGGGGCGAGGTGGCCCTGCCGGAGATCGAGAACGAGAAGAACGTGGCCGTCCTGCGCCGGGACTGGACCGGCGGGCGCTTCGCCCGGACGATTGAGTTCGGCGACCCCATCGACGCGGAGCACATCGACGCCCGCCTGGAGAACGGCGTCCTGCACCTGATCGTCCCGAAGGCGGAGTCCGTCCGGCCGCGGGTGATTAAGGTGCAGGTGGCCCGTTGAGGGGCCAGAAGGAGATGGGGGGACGCGGAAGAGCGTCCCCCCTTTTTATTCTTCCCGCAGGCGCTCCCATTCCACCCGCAGCTGCTCTCGCCTCGTCCGGAGCTCCTCCAGCTTGCGGCGCTCCTTTTCCACCACATGGGCCGGCGCCCGGCGGGAGAACTCCGAGGCGAGCAGCGCCTCCGTCTTCGCGATCCGGTCCTCGAGATCCGCCAGCTCCCGCTCCAGCCGGGCCCGCTCCGCCGCGCGGTCCACCATGCCGGCGAGGGGCAGGTAGACCCGAACCGGTCCCGCTGGATAAACCAGGGCATCGGCTGGAGGCTCCATGAGGTCAACGGCCAGCACGAGCCGGTCCGGATCCAGCCGGGCCAGCGAGGCCAGCAGGCTCCGGTGCGCCTCCAGAACCGGCTGGAGCTCCCCGGCGGCGATCCACGCCGGGATCCGCCGATCGGAAGGCACCCGATGTGCCTCCCGAGCGTTCCGGATGACGCGAACGGTCTCGATCAGGGCCTGCATCGCCGCTTCCGCCGCCTCGTCGACCGGCCCGGGGGTCGGCCAGGCCGCCACGATCAGCGCCTCCGCGCCGTCCACCGCCCCAGCCTGTCGGAGATATCCCCACAGCGCCTCGGTGATAAAAGGCATGAAAGGATGCAGCAGCCGCAGGATCCCATCCAGGACGTAGACCAGGATCCCCCGGGTGCGCGCGGCATCGGCGGCGGATCCCCGGTAGAGCGATTCCTTCGCCATCTCGATATACCAGTCGCAGAACTCATCCCAGGTGAACTCATAGATCCGTCGCCCAGCCTCCCCGAAGTCGAACTCCTCCAGGGCCTGGGTCACCGCTGCCACCGTGCGATGATAACGGGAGAGGATCCAGCGGTCCGGCAGGGTGAGCGAGGGGTCATCCCAGGAAGGACGCGGCGCCGGCCCGGAGAGCGCCCCCAGGATGAAGCGGGCCGCGTTCCAGAGCTTGTTGGCGAAGTTGCGGCTCCCCTCCACCCGCTGGAGGGAGAGGCGCATGTCGTTGCCCGGCGTGGAGCCGGTGGCCAGGGTGAAACGCAGCGCGTCCGCCCCGTAATCCCGGATCACCACCAGAGGGTCGATGACGTTGCCCTTCGTCTTGCTCATCTTCTCGCCCTTCTCGTCCCGCACCAGGCCGTGGAGGTAAACGATGCGGAAAGGGACCTCCCCGGTCATGGCCAGGCCCATCATCACCATCCGGGCCACCCAGAAGAACAGGATGTCATAGCCGGTCTCCATCACCGTGGTGGGGTAAAAGTAACGCAGATCCTCCGTATCGTCCGGCCAGCCCAGGGTGGCGAAGGGCCAGAGGGCGGAGGAGAACCAGGTGTCCAGCACATCCTCGTCCTGGCGGATCCGGGCGCTGCCGCAGCGGGCGCAGGCGGCGGGATCCTCCCGGGCCACCGTGATATGTCCGCAATCGTCGCAATACCAGGCCGGGATGCGGTGCCCCCACCACAGCTGGCGGCTGATGCACCAGGGGCGGATGTTCTCCAGCCAGCGGAAGTAGTCCTTCTCGAAGCGCTCGGGCAGGATGCGGATGCGGCCCTCCTTCACCACCCGGATGGCCTCCTCGGCCAGCGGCTTCACGTGGACGAACCACTGGAGGGAGAGCAGAGGCTCCACGATGGTGCCGCAGCGCTGGCAGCGGCCCGGGGCGTAGCGATGGGGCTCGATCTTCTCCAGCAGCCCCTCTCGTTGCAGATCGGCCACGATGGCCTCGCGGGCCCGGAAGCGGTCCATCCCGGCGTAGGGGCCGCCGTTCTCGTTGATCGTGGCGTCCGGGTTCATCACGTTGATGCGAGGCAGCCCGTGCCGCTCCCCGATCTCATAGTCCGTCGGGTCGTGCCCGGGGGTGACCTTCACCGCACCGGTCCCGAAATCCCGATCCACCGCCGGGTCGGCGATGATCGGGAGACGGCGGCCCAGGGCCGGCAGCACCGCGATCCGGCCCACCCGGTGGGCGTAACGCTCATCCTCCGGATGCACCGCCACAGCGGTGTCCCCGAGCAGGGTTTCCGGCCGGGTGGTGGCCACCGTGATGAAATCCGGCGCGCCCTCAGCCCATCGGCCGCTGCCCCATGGTGCTGTCGGACCCTCCCACCCGTTCCCCAGGAGGGGATAGCGGATGTAATAGAGGAAACCCTCTTCCTCCTCTTCCCGCTCCACCTCGAGATCCGAGAGGGCGGTCTCGCAACGGGGGCACCAGTTGATCAGGTATTCCCCGCGGTAGATCAGGCCCTGCTCGTATAGGCGGACAAAAGCCTCGCGCACCGCCCGGGAGTAAACCGGGTCCATCGTGAACCGCTCCCGGGTCCAATCGCAGGAGGCTCCGAGCCGGCGGAGCTGGCGGGTGATGGTGCCCCCGTATTTCTCCTTCCAGGCCCACACCCGCTCCAGGAAGCGCTCCCGGCCCAGCTGGTGTCGGGTGAGGCCCTCCTTCGCGATCTCCCGCTCCACCATCACCTGGGTGGCGATGCCCGCGTGATCCGTCCCGGGCACCCACAGGGTGGGCTCTCCTTTCATCCGGTGGTAGCGGATCATCAGGTCCTCCAGGGTCACGAACATGGCGTGGCCCATATGGAGCTCGCCGGTGACGTTGGGTGGAGGCATGGAGATCACGAAGGGCCGCCGGGCGGGGTCGATGCGCGGCGTGAAGAAGCCCCGCTGTTCCCACCACTGATAAATCGGCTCCTCGATCTCCTGGGGGTTGAAGGTTTTGGGAAGGGCCATCGCCTTCGCGGTCATCCGCCACCTCCTCTTTTTGGCGCCTCGCATTATAAAAACGCCCCCTCCCGTCACAAGGACGAGAGGGGGCGGACCTCCCGCGGTACCACCTTGCTTCAGGGGGATGGGCGATCCCCCTGCCCTCGCGCTGCGGTAACGGGCAGCGCCCGGGTCGGGCTGAGGCCGGGGCTTCCAGCGTTCACCCGACCGGCTCCGGGGCGACCTTCCGCGCGGCGAACGACAGGGGCTTGCACCGATCCCCCCTCGCTGACGTCGCCGCCTGCGCCTACTCCTCCCCTTCCCCGCCTTTCGGAACTCCCGCTCGATTCCCGCGCCGGGCCGCGCTGAACCCCGCTCATTGCGCAGAGGGGTCCGATCGGAGGCCGCCGGATCCCGGTGTTCAGATGACCTGGAAGCGGCCGGTCGCCCGGACGATTTTCTCCTTATAGTTGCGGACGTGGCGGAAGAGCTTCTTCTTCAGCTCCTGCCACTCCGGGCTGGCCAGGATGCGCTGCAGGGTTTCCATGTCCTGGGCGATGGCGCCGGTGAGGATCTGGGGGCCTTCCCCATACATCGTATACCAGGCGTCCGTGGGCTCCATCCCCAGGCGCATCATCCCCGGCGCGAATTCCCGGACGATGAACTCAAAGTATTCCTGCTCGTGGCCGGGCTTGATGTCCCAGGCCATCAGCAGCTTCACCATCTCCGCCATCGCAGCGCTCCCTCCATTCGCACGGAGGCTCCCGGACCGGTGCCACAGGCTCAGGTTGCTTCTATTGTAGCAAACCCGGACAATCCCCGGCAAAACGAGGCCAGACTTCATCCCAGGCGCAGGGCTCCGGCAAGGAGGAGGAGGAAGAACCCCAGCAGGAACAGATCGATCAACAGCAGCCCCAGCAGGACCAGGCGCTGGGAGGAAGTCAGCTGCCGGAGAGAGGAGGAAAAGCGATTCAGCAAAGAGGGGGAAGAACGCTCCTCCACGCTCTCTTCGATGATCTCCCCCTCCGGAACCTCCGAAAGGTGCTGGCGGATGTCTTCGAACATCGAGCGCCTCCTGCCGGGATGGTTTCAGGTCCGAACTCACGGACATGGCCCGGGAAGGGAGATGCCTCCCCGGCCGCCCGTTGGGCCGCCGGCCTGGCTCAACGCTTTCCCTGGAACAACCGCAGCCAGTGTTCCAGCTCCGCCGGATCGACCTGGCCCGGCTTCTCCTCCTCTGCGTCCGTCACTGAGGCGGCTTCCCCCAGATGGCGCTGCATATAGGCCCGGAACTCCACGGCGGACCAGACGGACGCGCCGTAACGCCGGGCCGCCTCCTGCACGCTCCGATCCGAGGAAACAACAATCAGCCCCCGGGGGTTGCGCTCCGATCGGATCTGCCGGATCAGGAGCTCATCCGCCGTCACGCCGGAGGGAGCGAAGCGCACCGTTACCCCGCCCCGGGAGAGGGCGGAGGCGCCGCCCGGAGCGCCCCGATCGAACACCACCGTGATCCGCCGCCCCGTCCGCATCGCCAGGCGCTGGAGCCGCTCCACCAAGCGCGCCTCATCATCCGGATCCTCCAGCCGGAGATCCGGCATCGCCCCGATCAGATTGTGCCCGTCGATCAGAAACGGCATGGATCGCGTCCAGGTCCGATGGGGAACCGAATCCGCCGCTGTCGGACGCCTACACCTGCGGCACCCGCTCCACCAGCGGAAGCGCCTCCGCGGGTTGCCGCTGGAAGATCAACCCCTGCTCCCCCACATCGACGACGATCCCATCGCCCGCCCGGAATTCCCCGCGGAGCAGCCGGACCGCCAGGGGGCTCTCCACATGTTTCTGGAGCACTCGCTTGAGCGGGCGCGCGCCGAAAGCGGGATCGTAGCCCTCTTCGGCCAGCCAGCGGCGGGCAGCCTCGGTGAGGACCACCTGCAGCCCGTGCTCGGCCAGGCGCGCCTGGATCTGGCGCATCTGGATATCCACGATCTGCATGACATGCTCCGGCGTCAGCCGGTTGAAGATCACGATCTCGTCGATCCGGTTCAGGAACTCCGGCCGGAAGGTCTCGCGGAGCGCCCGCTCGATCCGCTGGCGCTCCTCCATGCGCTCCCGCTCGGAGGTCGCCGGGAGGAACCCGATCGTGGCGCTGCGGCGGAGATGCTCGGTGCCCACATTGGAGGTCATGATAATGATCGTATTCCGGAAATCCACCGTGTGGCCCTGGCCATCCGTCAGACGGCCATCGTCCAGGATCTGAAGCAGCGCGTTCCAGACGTCCGGATGGGCCTTCTCGATCTCATCGAACAGGATCACCCGGTAAGGCCGCCGGCGCACCGCCTCGGTGAGCTGCCCACCTTCCTCATAGCCCACATACCCTGGCGGCGCCCCGAAGAGACGGGAGACGGTGTGATATTCCCGATATTCGCTCATATCCAGCCGGACCAGGGCGTCCTCGTCGCCGAAGAGGTATTCCGCCAGCGCCTTCGCCAGCTCGGTCTTCCCCACGCCGGTGGGCCCCAGGAACAGGAAGGAACCGATGGGCCGCCGGGGATCCTTCAGGCCCGCCCGGGCCCGCCGGATGGCGTCCGCCACCACGGCGATGGCTTCGTCCTGGCCCACCACCCGCTCCCGCAGCCGCTCCTCCATGTGGAGCAGCTTCTCCGCCTCCGTCTCCATCACCTGGGACACCGGGATACCCGTCCAGGCCGCCACCACCTGGGCCACATCTTCCTCGGAAACCACCTCATCCAGGTTGCGCTCCCGCTGCCATTGCGCCCGACGGGCCTCGAACTCCTTCTGAAGGCGCAGGCGGCGCATGCGGATCTGCGCCGCCCGTTCGTAATCCCGGTTCAGCCCGGCGTGCTCTTCCTCCTGCAGCAACCGCTCGATCTCGGTCTTGATGGCCTTGAGCTCCGGCGGAAGGGTGTTCAGGGCCACCCGCAGCCGGGCCGCCGCCTCGTCGATCAGATCGATGGCCTTGTCCGGAAGCCGGCGATCCGTGATGTAGCGGTGGGAAAGACGGACGGCGGCGACGATCGCCTCATCGCTGATGCGAACCTGATGGTGGGCCTCATACCGCTCCCGCAGCCCCTGAAGCATCTGGATCGCTGACTCCACCGAGGGCTCTTCCACGAAGATCGGCGCGAACCGCCGTTCCAGCGCCGGATCCTTCTCAATATATTTGCGATACTCATCCAGGGTGGTGGCGCCGATGCAGCGGAGCTCCCCCCGGGCCAGGGCGGGCTTCAGCATCGATGCCGCGTCCAGGGCCCCGGAGGCCGCCCCGGCGCCCACCACCGTGTGGATCTCATCGATGAAAAGGATGACCTCCCCCTCCGCCCGCTGCACTTCCTCGATGACCGCCTTCAGGCGCTCTTCGAATTCGCCCCGGAACCGTGCCCCAGCCACCATGGCCGCCAGATCCAGCTGCACGATGCGCTTGCCCATCAACAGCTCCGGGACGTCATGGGCGACGATCCGCTGGGCCAGCCCCTCCACAATGGCCGTCTTCCCAACCCCCGCCTCGCCGATCAGCACCGGGTTGTTCTTGGTCCGCCGGCACAGCACCTGGATCACCCGCAGGATCTCCGCCTCCCGGTTGATCACCGGATCCAGCTTCCCCTGGCGGGCCAGCCGGGTGAGATCCCGCCCATAGCGATCCAGCATCCGGTAGCGGCCCTCCGCCCCCGGATCGGTCACCCGAGCCCCGCCCCGCAGATCCTTGATGGCCTCATAGATCCGATCCCGGGTCACGCCGGCATCCATCAGAACGCGGGCCGCGGGGGTGTTCCGCTCCGTAGCAATGGCCAGGAAGAGATGCTCGGTGGAGATGTAATCATCTCCCAGGCGGCGCGCCTCCTCGTTGGCCAGGTCCAGGATGCGCTTCACCCGGGGGGTGATGAACACCTGGCCGGTGCCGCCGAATCCGTAAATCGAGGCGCGCGGGCTGGCCCGGAGCACTTCGTCCAGCCGCCCCCGCATCCAGTCGACGCTGATCCCCATGCGCTGAAGCAGCTGCGGCACCACGCCATCCGGCTGTTCCAGGAGGGCCAGGAGGAGATGCTCCGTATCCACCTGGTTGTGGCCGTAGCGCTGGAGGATCTCATAGGCCCTCGCCGCCGCATCCTGAGCCCGTTCTGTGAAATGATCGAAGCGCATCATCGTGGAGAGCCTTCCTTTAGTGGGAATAGGACCTGCGCCGTTGGGCTCAAACCCGGGAAGGCCGGATGGCCTCCCCCTTTCCCCCCAGGATCCAGAGGGGTCTTGCCGGGAGCCTGAAGGGACACCGAAGGCGTCCCCACGATCCCGGCTTTGTTTGCGAGCACCCATGACCTACTGCTGAGCTGGACCGTCCAACCTCATTATAAAGGATCCGGGACGCGAAACCAAACCGGGGATCTCCTTTCGCACCCCATGGGCGAACTGGCATCCCCGCTGCGAAGGAGGCCTTCTCTTCTGCCCGCCCCCCGAGCGGCTTCGCTGGACCCCGGACAACGGGGAAGAGATCTTTTGGGGTGGACAGGCGCCGGATGCGGATCGCTTGCATCTCCGGGCGTTTGTCCGCATGATGAAAGGCGCCCAACGAACTCGCACGGCGCTGTGCAACCGCCCGCGGGGGTCGGGGCTGAACGTCGGGTCGAAAGTCCCTCCCGCCGACTCTATGGCGAAAGGGCCGTGGGGAAGGGAGGGGCAGGACTTCCCACATCCCTCTATGGAGGGGAAGATCCACCATGCGAGGCCTGGAGCAGCTGATCGGCATCCTGTTGATTGGGGTGGGCTTGATCTCCTTCCTTCTGACGCGACCGGGAGGGGCCAGGGTCTTTCAAGAGCGACGGGGGAAAGCGCTGTTCGCCCTTCCCCATCGCCGGGAGTGGCAGGTGATGCTGACCGGCTTCAGTTTCCTGGTCGCGAGCGTGGGCTATGGTCTTCTCCTCTATCCCTACTTTATGGGCCCATCCCCTCTCCGGCCCTCGCCGACCCCGCCGGGCGTGGCGCAAGCTCCCACCCCTTCCCCTACCCTGCAGCCCTCCCCATCGCCCATCCCTCCGCGCTCTCCGGAGCCCTCCCCTCCGGCGCCCACACGGGCCGCGTCGCCCTCCCCGATCCCGGCCTCGCCCACGCTTTCCGCGCTCCAGTGCGACCCCGGCGTGCTGCAGGCGATCAAGCAGGCGAACGCCGCGCAGGAAGCCTATATCCTGGGCCAGGGAACGCTCGACTCGCTCACCGCGGCATGGGGAGACGCCGCGCCGGAGGCCCGACGGCAGGCAGACCGCCTGCGACAGGCCGCCCAGGCGATCCGGGCCACGATCCAGGAGATCCGGTGGGAGATCCGCTCGTGCGCTCCCGCCTCGCCACCCGGCCCCGATCTCATCGAGGTGCGGACGGAGGAGACCTGGGTCTATCGAGCGGGCCTGGTCTGCCCTCCGGGCCAGCGCGTGATCGTCGACCGCGTGGTCACCTATCCGGGGGAGATCTACCGGCTGGCCGCCCAGGGAGGCCGCTGGCGGATCACCCGATGGTCCCCCGGGGAGGGAACGCTTCAGCAGGATTGGCGCTGTCCCTGAATCCGCGCGCCCTCCACGCTGGCCCCATGCGGGGAGCGCGCCGGGGGGATCGACTCCAGACCTTCCCGGATCCGCTCCAGCATTCCTTCCCTCACCGCCCGGACCGCCATGCGGATGGCATTCTTCACGGCCTTCGCATCGGAGCGCCCGTGCCCGATCACCACCACGCCGTTGACCCCCAGCAGCGGCGCGCCTCCGTATTCCCGATAATCCAGCTGCTGGAAGACCCGCCGGAGGCTGGGCAGCAGGCACAGCAGCCCGGGAGCGGCGAGGATCAGGCCCGGCAACGCCAGCGCCAGGCCGAGCCGATCCAGCGCCCCATCGGTCAGCTGCGCCTTCAGGAAACGGGCCAGGAAGGATACCGTGCCCTCGAGATGCTTGATCACCACGTTCCCGGTGAAGCCGTCCGTGACCACCACCTCCGCCAGACCACGGGATAGATCCTTCCCCTCCACGTTCCCGATAAAATTCAATCCGCTTTCCTGAAGGAGACGGTAAGCCTCCTGAACCCGGATGGATCCCTTGCCCGGCTCCTCGCCGTTGGAGAGGATCCCCACCCGCGGGTTCGGCCAGCCCAGCACCCGCTCCGCATATACGACGCCCATGATGGCGAACTGGAGCAAATGCCATGGCTGGGGATCCGTGTTCGCGCCGATATCGAGGAGAAGGCACGGCCGGTGAGCGGTGGGGTAAACCGTGGCCAGGGCCGGGCGATCGATGCCCGGGATCCGCCCCAGATGGAACAGGGCCGCCGCCATCACCGCCCCGGTGTTCCCCATGGAAACGAACGCCTCAGCTTCCCCGGAGCGCACCAGGCGCATCCCCACCCCCATGGAGGAATCCCGTTTGGTTTTCACCGCGATGGTGCGCTCATGCATCTCCACCACCTGGGAGGCATGGACGATGGAAAACGAGAGGCCTTTCGGGGAATGGCGGGCCAGCTCCGCGCGGATCCGTTCCTCCTGGCCGACCAGGATCACGTGAAGCTCCGGGATCTCCCGCAGCGCCCATAGCGCCCCCTCCACCGGGACCCGTGGGGCGTGATCACCCCCCATCGCATCCAGGACCACTCGAACCGTCATGGGGGCATCGCTCCGTCTCCTGCTCCTGTTCACGAGAGGATGAAGCGGGCGGCTTCTCCGCCCGCTCCCCGCTCTCCTTCGATGGGCTATCGGATATCCTCCAGCAGCCGCTCCACAGCGGTGTGCAGATCGATCTCCCGACGGAGCAGCTGATCCACCAGGCCGTCCAGACGGGCGCGACCGACCTGACGCACCACCCGCGCCCACAGACGCTCCCGGGCGAGGGCGGCCAGCTCCTCCGCGATCCGCCGCCGCCTCCGGGCTTCCCCTTCCCCGCTTTCCTCCAGATAAGCCCGGTGGCGCTCAATGGCCTCCACCAGCTCCGGGATCCCCCGGCCGGAAGTCGCTACCGTCTGAAGGATCGGCGGCGTCCATCCTTCCCGGGACGGCTCCACGCGCTGGATGGCCATCGCCTGCCCGTGGTGGCGAACCACCGCGGGCTGGCCCAGGGAGAGCATGGATCGCAGGATGTGCAGGGTGGCCGCCGCCCCCTCCCGATCCGCCTTGTTGACCACCAGGATGTCCGCGATCTCCAGGATCCCCGCTTTGATGGCCTGGATATCGTCCCCAAGCCCGGGGGCCTGAACCACAACGACCGTATCCGCGGCCTGGGCGATATCGACCTCGACCTGTCCCGCCCCCACCGTCTCCACCAGGATCCGGTGGAAGCCGACCGCATCCAGCGCCCGGATGATCTCCCGGGTGGCGCGGGCCAGGCCACCCAGGCTGCCCCGCGTGGCCATGCTGCGGATGAAGACCCCCGGATCGCCGGCCACATCCTGCATCCGGACGCGATCCCCCAGCAGGGCCCCGCCTGTAAAAGGGCTGCTGGGGTCCACTGCGACGATCCCCACCGTCTCCCCTCGCTCCCGGTACGCGCGGGTTAAAGCGTTGACCAGCGTGCTCTTCCCGGAGCCCGGAGGGCCGGTGATCCCAATGACATAGGCGTTTCCCGTGAAGGGGAAGAGGCGCGCGCTGAGCTGAACAGCGGCCTCGCCCCCATCTTCCAGCATGGAAATCAATCGCGCCAGCGCCCGGCGATCCCCTGCACGGGCGCGCTCGAAGAGAGCCATGGGATCTCGCGTCAAGGGCCGTCCCCCCATATGGCATCCTCAGGGAAGCGCCGGCTCGCCGGCCGCTTTGAGATCCTCCGGACGGATGCCGAAATGCGCGCAGATGAACTGCACAATGGTCTCGGTGCTGGTGCCCGGTCCGAAAACCTCCCGGATGCCCGCGGCCTTTAGCGCGGGGATATCCTCCTCGGGGATGATCCCCCCGGCGATCACCAGCACATCGTCCAGCCCCCGTTTCCGGAGCTCCTCCACCACCCGGGGGAGCAGCGTCATATGGGCTCCGGAGAGGATCGAGAGGCCCACCACATCCACATCCTCCTGCAACGCCGCCTCGGCGATCATCTCGGGGGTCTGCCGCAGGCCCGTATAGATCACCTCGAACCCGGCATCCCGCAGGGCGCGGGCGATCACCTTGGCGCCCCGATCATGGCCGTCCAGCCCCGGCTTGGCAATGAGCACACGGATTTTACGACCCATAGCCGACCTCGCCGGATGGGATCGATCCAGCGTTCGCCTGGCCTGCTTCATTGATTTTAACCCACTCCGTCCCTGGAGTTTGATTCTCCCATCCTCCTGATCCACCGCCGGGCTCCCCTTCCAGGGGGAGCCCTATCGCTGCTACGCCGCGAGGAAAGGCTCATTTGCGCTGGAGTAAAGAATGCAGGGAATAATCATAGCGATGGGCGCCCTGCAGGGAGAGGAGACGATGGCCGCAAATCCCCGGAGCGCTGATGCCGTCCCCATCCGAGGAATGGCGTGGCGGAGCCTGGTGACCCTGATGCTGCTCTTTCCCGCCGCCTGCTCCGGTCGCCCCCTGCGGCCCCCCGCGCACCTCGTCGAGGGGACGCCGATCCCATCCTCATCCCCAGGGCCGACGCCCCTCCGCGCCAGCAGGAGACCGTGCGCCCCGGAGACACTGCCGCGCATCAACGCCCCTCGCTTTGAAGGCCCCATCCCCTTCGAGCAGACCGCCATCGCCTGGTTCGGCCGGGTTTCCCCCACGCAAAATTATACGGATATCCGCGTGGGCTATAACGAACAGGAGCTCTATATCTACCTCGCCATCTTCGACCGTCAGCTCGGGTATGATGAGAACCCGACGCCCCAGGCGCTGACGCAGTGGGACGCCGCGACGGTGATGCTGGATACGTCGGGCGGCGACACGCTTTCCCCCGCATCCTGGCGCTTCGTCGCCCAGCTCTACGTCGAGCCCAGCCCCGCCCGGCGCGCCGCTTATCGAGGAAGCGCCTCCGGCTGGCAGCCGGCCGACCCGCCCTTCCAGGCCGTCCCGGGCTGGCGCGGGAACGCCCTCAACGACGATCGCGAAAGCGACCGGGGATGGGCGATGGGCTTCACCATTCCCTTCGCCAGCCTGGGCCTGGCCGCTGCGCCCCCTCAAGGCACCCTCTGGCGGCTGGCGGTCCAGGTCCACGACCGGGATTCCCCCACCGATCCTCCCGTCGGCGATACGTCCTGGCCGCCCGCCGTCTCCCCGGAGAGCCCATCGTGCTGGGGCTTCCTGCGGTTCGGCCTTCCCGTCTACCACGCGGAAGGCGTTCCGACCGGCCACGTCCGGATTCGCGCCCCACCCGGAACAGCCCGCTGATCCCTGACGCCAACGTCGGCGGGATCACCGCGCGCCAGTGCCCCGACGATGAACACGAGATCTGGAACGAGGGGGGCAATCGCAACGACGGCCACGCGCCCGACTTCAACATCCAGAACCAGTCCGATGTCGCTGACTGGCCGTGCTTCGCCAAATACGATGTGACCTTTCCCCTCGATGCGATCCCGCCGGGCCATGTGATCCTTTCGGCCACATTGACCCTGCACCAATTCGGCAACGCTGGGGCACCCGGCCAGGCGCAGCCCTCATGGATCCAGGGGCTGATCGCCGACGGGGACTGGGAGGAAGAGGCGATCACGGGGAACAACGCGCCGCTGGCCCGGGAGAACATCGGCGGCGCGTGGGTGGACCCCCTCGCGGACTGGCCGGGCTGGCCCGGCGTCCCGCGGGTCTGGGATGTCTCGTATGCGGTGGCCCAGGCGTATGCCCGGGGCGAACCGCTGCGCCTGATCCTTTACAGCGCCGACGGGGCCTATCACAGCGGCAAATACTTTGTGTCTTCAGATACAGAGGACTGGAATACAGAGGGCCGCCCGCTCCTCGAGGTGTGGTGGGGCAAGCCCCGCTGAGCCGGGAACAACGAAAAGCGCTCACGGAGACACGGGGAACACCGCGGCTTTTCTCCCCTCCGTGTTCCCCGCGCCTCGGGGTGAGCATCCTTTCCTGAGAGGCCTCCGGCCAATGGCCGGCCTTAGGGCGTCGAATGAATACGACCTCGAGAGGCCTTTGGCTGATGGCCGGCCTCCGCCGGCCAAGAAGCCTCTCGCGTCGGCGCAGGCCGACCCGGGGCGCGAAAGCGCCCATGAAGGCCGATTTCCATCGGCGTGAGAGGCCGACGCCCGGCGCGGAGCGCCTCACGAGGCCGATTTCCATCGGTGCCAGGGATCGGGGATCCGTGCCAGCCGGAAAAAAGCGGGGGGTCGGCCGATGCGCCGCCGACCCCCCGTTGTCCTCCCCTCGGAACCGACGAGCCGCCTTCCCCTCATTCCTCCAGCGTGGAGAGATCCCCTTCCGGCAGGCCCAGGGCGCGAGCCCGCAGCACCCGGCGCATGATCTTCCCCGACCGGGTCTTGGGGAGCTTGTCCACAAAGTGGATGGCTTCGGGCCGGGCGATGGGGCCGATCAGCTGGGCCACATGCTGGCGGAGCTCCTCGGCCAGGGCCTCGCTGGGGCTGTAGCCCGCCTTGAGGATCACATAGCAGTGGATCCCTTCCCCCTTCACCTCGTGGGGCAGGCCGATGGCCGCCGCCTCGGCCACCGCCGGATGGGCCACCAGCGCCGACTCGATCTCCGCCGTGCCCAGGCGATAGCCGCTCACCTTCAGCACGTCGTCCACCCGCCCGATAATGTAGAAGTAGCCATCCTCATCCCGCCGGGCGGAATCGCCCGTGAAGAACCAGCCGGGATACCTGGACCAGTAAGTCTTCACATAGCGCTCGGGATCGCCGTAGAGCGTGCGGGTCATCCCGGGCCACGGCGTCTGGATCACCAGGTAGCCCTCCACCCCAGGCGGGCAAGGGTTGCCGCTCTCATCCACCACATCGGCCCGGATGCCCGGGAAAGGAAGGGTCGCTGAGCCCGGCTTGAGGGGGATGCAGGGCATGGGGGTGATCATGAAGCCGCCGGTCTCCGTCATCCACCAGGTATCCATGATGGGGCAGCGCCCCTTCCCGATCACCCGGTAATACCAGCGCCAGGCCTCCGGGTTGATCGGCTCGCCCACCGTGCCCAGCAGGCGGAGGGAGGAGAGGTTACGACGGTTGGGCCATTCGTCCCCGAACCGCATCAACCCCCGGATGGCGGTGGGGGTCGTGTAGAGCACCGTCACCCCGTATTTCTCCACAATGCTCCACCAGCGATCCGGATACGGATACGTCGGCGCTCCCTCATACATCACGCTGGTGGCCCCCAGCATCAATGGCGCATAGACGATATAGGAGTGCCCCGTTACCCACCCGGGGTCCGCCGTGCACCACCAGATGTCCTCATCCTTGATGTCAAAGACCCATTTCATCGTGGTGTAGATGAAGACCGCATAGCCGCCGTGCACATGGACCTGGCCCTTGGGGGCGCCGGTGGTGCCGGAGGTGTAAAGGATGTAAAGGGGATCCTCGGCGTCGGTGACCTCCACCGGGCACTCGCCCTGGGCGAAGGGGAGCCGCGCCAGCTCATCGTAGAAATAATCCCGCCCCGGCTCCATGGGCACCTCGTGGCGGGTGCGGCGGACAACCAGCACATGCTCCACAGAGGGAGCACGGCGGACCGCTTCGTCAACGGTGCGCTTGGTCTCCACGATACGCCCGTTCATGTATCCGCCGTCGGCGGTGATCACCAGGCGGGATTTGGAGTCCTCGATGCGGGTGTGGAGGGCTTCCACCGAGAAGCCGGCGAAAACCACGCTGTGGATCGCCCCGATGCGGGCGCAGGCCAGCATGGCGATGGGCAGCTCGGGGATCCGGGGCATATAGATGGTCACCCGGTCGCCCTTGCGCACCCCCAGGGCCTTCAGGACGTTGGCGAAGCGATTGACTTCCTTGTAGAGATCATAATAGCTGAGGACCCGGCGCTCGCCGTTCTCCGCCTCCCAGTAGAGGGCCACCTTGTTCTTGCGCCAGGTCTTCATGTGGCGGTCCACGGCGTTGTAGCAGATGTTGATCTTGCCGCCGACGAACCACTTGTAGAAGGGCTTCCCGCTGTCATCCAGAACGCGATCCCATTTCCGGAACCACTCCAGCTCCTCCGCGCGCTCGGCCCAGAACGCCTCGAGGTCCTGCATCGCCCGCTGGTAGAGGGAGGGGTAATCCTTGATGTAGGCGCGCTCCAGGACCTCGGGGGAAGGATAATACACCTCGCCGCTCAGGTGGCGGATATCCGCCACAATCTCCTTCACCGCCATGGTCACCCTCCTTAAGAAAAAATTCCCCGCGGCGGGGATCGTCCCCGCCGGGGATGGTTGCCCGTTTCTTTCCACACCTCGCTACCACACCGCGATCAGCCGGACCGGACCCCCGGAGGCGCCTTCAATGCGCAGGGCGCCGACGAAGACCATCGCCCCCGCGGGCGGGATCCGCCCCAGGTTGGCGACGTTCTCCAGCCCCCACTTGTTGGCGGGGAGGATGGTGTAGTGCGTCTTGAAATCCCGGGAGGCCCCATAGTCCAGGCTCAGGGTGTCCACGCCGATGCCGACGATGTTGCGCTCCTTCAGGAGGAACTCCGCTGTGTCCGGGTGGAAGCCCGGGAAGTGCATCACCCCCTGGGCATCCATGTTTCGATAAGCCGCCTCATCGCCCACCCGGGCCCCCCATCCGCTCCACATGAACACCACGGCGCCGTCCGGCAGCCGCCCGTAACGCCGCTCCCAGGCCCGGATGTCATCGGGAGTCAGCTGGGCGTCCGGGTTCCGCCGCGCCCGGTCCCGGATGTCGATGACCGCCGCGGGGGCGACCAGGACCTCCGCCGGAAGGCGCTCGATCGTCAGGGCGTTCTTCCCGAAGTGAACCGGGGCGTCCATATGAGTGCCGTGGTGCTCGTAGATGTGCCAGCGGTTGGCGTAGAAGCCGTGTTGCGCGTGGTTGAAGACGTTCTCGATCTCCAGCCGGGGAGCGCCGGGCCAGATGGGGAAGCGGGGGTTCTGCACATAGGTGAGGTCCACCTTGCGCTGGAAGACGCGGACAGCGGTCCGCACCACCACGCCGACGGGGGCGGAAGCGGCCTCGCCGTAAGCGGGCTTCTGCCAGGAGACGAACCCGTGGGCGCTCACCAGGGTAGCAGCCGGATGCGGGGCCACCTGATAGCCGAAGGGTCCCAGAGTGCCTTTGGGGGGGATCGCCTCCGCCAGCCAGACCGCCGACTGGAGATCCCCGCCTTCCGCCTCAAAGCCCCGGAACCATGCCCTCGGAGGGGTGGCCGTGGCAGCGACGAAATCCGCGTTGCGGGGGACGTGGCCGGCGATATAGAGGTCGGAGATCGTCTCTTCCGTGAGGTTGCGGATGGTGAGGGTAAAGGAAACAAGGTCGCCTTCGCGCGCGCCGTGGATTTCCACAGTCAGCCAGGGCCAGACCGTTAGACGTGGAGCAGGGAGCATCGCGGCGGCCATCGCGCCGCCCATCATTTTGAGGAAATCCCGGCGGCTCCAGGCCCGCGCCATCGCCTCGTAGACCTGCGGCCCACACATGGCTCCCTCCCTTCCACGACTTGCTTTTTACCATATTTAGCAATGGGCGGCAGCTTTCTGTCAAGAGCCATGCGCCATATGTGAGGCCCGGAGCCGGATCTCCCGCGTGCGCCTTCCCGATCACGCGCGCACGTAATGCATGGCGCCGAGATGACGGGCCATCCCCTTCAGCTCCATCATCGTCAACGCGCTGCTCACCTGCGCCACCGACAGCCCGGCCGCCCGCGCGATGTCATCGATGTGCTGGGGCTCCCGGCTGAGCACCTCCAGCAGGCGCGCTTCGGTCGGATCCGCAGGCAGCTGAAGCTGGGCTTCCACCTGCTGGGCCGCCGTCGACCAGTTGAGGGCTTCCAGAAGCTCATTCGGGGAAGTCACCGGGGTCGCTCCATCCCGGATCAGCCGGTTGGTTCCCTGGCTGGCCGGGGAGAAAATGCTTCCCGGAACGGCGAAGACCTCCCGCCCCTGATCCGCCGCATGGGACGCCGTGATCAGCGCCCCGCTGGTCGCCCCGGCCTCCACGACCAGCACGCCCACCGCCAGGCCGCTGATCAATCGGTTCCGGGCCGGGAAGTTCCCCGGCTCGGCCGGCGCCCCCAGCGGGAGCTCGGAGATCAGCGCCCCGCGCTCCATGATCCGCGCCGCCAGATGGGCATGCTCGAGGGGATACACGCGATCCACCCCGCACGGCAACACCGCCAGGGTTCGCCCGCCCGCCTTCAGCGCGGCCTCATGGGCGATGGCATCGATCCCGCGGGCCAGCCCGCTGACAATGGGGATCCCGGATCGCGCCAGCTCCCCGGCGAACCATTCCGCCGCCTGCCGCCCGTAGGCCGTCGGCCGGCGGGTCCCCACAATGGCTAGCGCCCATCGATCCGCCTCCGTGAGATGGCCCCGGATGAACAGCACCGGCGGCGGATCCGGGATGCGGCGCAACAGCAGGGGATAGGCGGGATCTTCCCACGTGAGGGCCTTCGCCCCCGACCGCTCCAGCTGCTCCCGCTCCCGATCCGGATGGAGCCGTCGCCTCGCCTCCGCCAGGTTCCGGATGGTGCGCTGATCCAGCCCGGCGGCCCGCCATGCCCCCTCGTCCGCTTCCCACGCCGCCCGCAGATTCCCGAAATACTGCAGCAGGGCCCGCAGGCGCGCTGGCCCAATCCCCATCACCCGGTTGAACGCCAGCCAGTAGCCCAGATCATCCACAGGAACCCCCCCGAGATGGCTTCTCCTCCTGAAAAGATGATAGCGGGCACAAGGAGCGACCCGGGGAGAGATCAAGGGGTGTTCTCATCCGCGACCATACGCCGGAGACGGGTTGCCAGGAGACGATAGAAATAGGAGCGGTCCCGAAGCCGGAGGAAGCGCGCGCTGAACGGCGCCGCCGCGATCTCCACCCAATCTCCTTCCGCCATGGGTTCCTCTCCGGCCCCATCGATGGTCAGGGCGGCTTTGCCCTCGGTGTGCACGGTGAGCGTGAGCCGAACGCCTTCATCCAGCACCACGGCCCGATCCAGGCTGAGATGGGGGGCGATGGGGACCAGAACAATGTTCTTCAGCTCGGGAGGGAGGATGGGGCCGCCGGCGGCCAGGGCATAGGCGGTGCTGCCAGTCGGCGTCGCCACGATCAGGCCATCCCCCACATACGTGGTGAAGTAGCGCCCGTCGATCTCCACTCGAACCCGCACGATGCGCCCCAGGCCCATGCGACCGATCACCACATCGTTCAGGGCGTAAAAGGGCCCCTGACGGTGACCCTCCCGGACCCAGTAGGCCTCCAGCATGAGCCGGTGCTCCACCCAGTAATGGCCTTCCCACACCCGGCTCAGCTGCTCCAGCCACTCCTCCGGCGGGATTTCCGTCAGGAACCCGACCCGCCCCAGGTTGATCCCCAGGATGGGCACGCCGGCAGGAGCGGCGTAGCGAGCGACCCGCAGCACCAGCCCATCCCCGCCGAAGGTGATCGCCAGATCCCACCCGGCGACGATCTCCACGCGATCCAGCGCTTCGGCCGGAACCAGGATCGGCTCCCGACCGATCTGCCGGAGGTGCTCCGCGACGGCCTCGGCCAGCCCTCCGGCATGGGGACGCTGGGGATGGAGAACCAGTCCGATGCGCTGGAAGCGAGCTTCCGACACAGGGCATCTCCTCTTGACGTTCAGGGCCAGCGGAAAGAACGCGCATCCAGACTCTGCCCGGTGATCCCCCGGCTCTCATCGGAAGCCAGATAGACGAAGAGGGAGGTGATCTCCTCCGGCGCGGGGAGGGAAAGGGGATCCTCTTCCGGATAGGCTTGGGCCCGCATTCGAGTGCGGGTGGGGCCGGGGTTGACGGCGTTTACCCGGATGCCCTCCGGGGCCAGCTCCTCCGCCAGGACCTGGGTGAAGATCTCGACCGCGCCTTTGGAGACGGCATAGGCGCCCCAGCGCGCCCGCCCTCGGCGGCCCACGCCCGAGGAGAGGTTGATGATGGAACCCCCGGAGGACCGGCGCAGCAGGGGGAGGGCCGCCTGGGTAACCAGGAACATGCCGGTGACGTTCACTTCCAGGACCTCCCGCCAGGCCTCCAGAGGATATTCGGCGATGGGAAGGCGAGGGCCCAGGATGGCGGCGTTGTTCACCAGGACGTCCAGCCGCCCGAACCTCTCCCCAAGGACCGCCATCAGCGCCGCCACCTGGTCCGGCCGGGTGACGTCGCACGGGCGGGCGATCACCTGAGCCCCTTCCCGCAGCCTCTCGATCTCGCGGGCCGCAGCGACAAGGGCCTCCGCGTCCCGGGCGCAGAGGACCACATCGGCGCCCTCCTGGACGTAAGCCTGGGCGATGGCCCGGCCGATCCCCCGGCTGGCTCCGGTGATCAACGCGACTTTCCCGTGAAGATGCATGCGTTACTTTCCCATTCAGACACGCATCGCACTGCTGAGCTCCTCACCCCAAAAGCCCCGGAAGGAAACGCCGGTTCGGACCCATCGGTTTCCCCCCAACCCGGTCATGGGCCCAGGGAGAGCGACCCGATGCGTTCGAAGGCACGAATCGTTCATGAGCCCCGAGGGGTCATTTCAGAAGCTGAAATCCCTCCCGCTCGAAGTCTTCATCGAAGGCGAAGGCGGTGATGATCCCATATCTCTTCATCCGGACAAAGCTTACACAATCCACCAGGCTGAGCGTAGGCTTTCCCCGGGTCGTCAGCAGGCGAACGGCCTCTTCGTGATCCCGGCTGATCACCCAGTGGATGCGGAAGGCCCGAGCATCCTCCAGAAAGCGTAAGGCGACCGCCAGGCCCAATCGCCGCTGCAACAACGCGGTCGACTCCGCCAGGATGTAACTGTGCACAAACAGGGTATGGCCCTGGGCCTCCAACTGACGCAATCGTTCCACCGCACCGCGGTGATTCGGATCGCCCCGGTCGGCCGGGGCATAAATCGCGGAAGTGTCCAGTAAAATCACCTCCTCCAGCGCCTCATCGTGCCGTTCGGAAACCGGCGCGAGGGAACCCTGCTCGCTCTCCCCCATTCCGACAAAACCCAACGAGCCCTGGGGCTCCCCGCCCGCCATCCGGTGCTGGCGGAGAATGGAGCGCACCAGCTCCGAGATGGACACCCCCCGTTCAAAGGCCTCCTGCCGCAGCAGTTCGTAAAGCTCCTCTTCCAGCTGCACCTGGGTCCGCTTCATCCCATTTCGCCCCCTGAAGCCACAGCGTGCAGGCATGCTAACATGCTGTAATCCACCGGGCAAGACGATTTTCCACTATTGAAGAAGCTGGGGAATCCGCCGGGAGGTTGGAGGACGTTCGTGATCCAGCGCGAACCCCCATTCGCACGGGGGGTTCTCGGACCTACCCCCCCTCCCCGTTTCGGGGAGGGGCCGGGGGGAGGGGTCCTCAGACCTAACCCCCCGGCCCCCTTCCCTACGAGGGAAGGGGGAGCCTGAAAATCCCCCCTCCCTGTTTCGGGGAGGGGTCCCCAACCGGAGCTTCACTCATCCTGGACAAACCATGTGCCGGTCTCGCCGCGCAGGGCCGCTGGGATATGGGGTGGATCGGTGATCAGCGCGGCCTTCCCCCCGTGTTCCAGATACTGGAGGATCGCTTCGATCTTGGGCCCCATGGAGCCCGAGGGGAAATGGCCTTCCGCCAGATAACGGCGGGCCTCGGAGACCGTGAGCCGATCCAGCCAGCGCTGTGCCGGCTTCCCATAGTGCAGCGCCACCTTCTCCACCGCCGTCGAGATCAGGAAGAGATCCGCCCCGATCTCGATGGCCAGCAGCGCGCTGGCCAGATCCTTGTCGATGACCGCCTCGACACCCACCAGGTTCCCCTCTTCATCCTCCACGACCGGAATCCCCCCGCCGCCCACTGCGATCACGACGAAGCCGTCTTCCAGCAGAGCCCGAATCGCCGGCAGCTCGATGATCCGCCGGGGGCGCGGGGAGGGAACCACCCGCCGCCATCCCCGGCCGGCGTCCTCCCGAACCACCCATCCCTGTTCCGCAGCCCGCCGTCGAGCCGTCGCCTCATCCATCCAGGAGCCGATGGGCTTGGTGGGATTCTGGAAGGCGGGATCGTTCCGATCCACGAGCACCTGAGTGACCACCGTCACCGCCAGCCGGTTCAGCCCCCGGCGCCGGAATTCGTTGTAAAGGGCCTTCTGGAACATGTATCCGATCGCCCCCTGCGTGTCCGCATCCGCAGCGTCCAGGGGAACCGGGTGGAGCTCGTGAAGGGCGAGCTCGCTGCGCCGGAGGATGAAGCCCACCTGAGGGCCGTTTCCGTGGGTGATGACCACCCGCCAGCCCTGGGCGATCATCTCCGCGATGTGGACCATGGTCTCGCGGGCGGCTTCGTATTGATCGGGAACAGTCATCCGATCTGGCCCTTTGATCAGAGAGTTGCCGCCGACGGCCACGACCGCCAGTCCGGGTTGCAGACGCATCCGAGCCTCCAGGGGCAGGTTCAGCGCATGACCAGGGCCATCACGGCTTTCTGAACATGCAGGCGGTTCTCCGCCTGATCGTAGACCACGGACTGGGGGCCGTCGATCACCGCATCGGTGACCTCCAGGCCGCGGTCCGCAGGCAGGCAGTGCATATAGATGGCATCCGGGCGGGCCAGCTGCATCCGTCGTTCGTCGGCGATCCAGTCCTGATACTTGCGGGCGATGCGGGCGCTTTCCTCCGGATCGGTGGTAGTCAGCCAGCATCCCCAGCTCTTGGGGTAGACCGCATCGGCGTCCCGGAAAGCTTCATCCATGCGGTCGGTGATTTCGAAGGCCCCGCCGAAGCGTCGGGCGTTCTCCCGGGCCTGCTCCACGATGTCGGGCATCAGCTGGAACTCGGGGGGGTGGGCCAGCACCACGTGCATCCCGAAGCGGGTGAGCTGCAGGATCAGGGACTGCGGGACCGAGAGGGGCTTCTGGTAGCTGGCGGCGTAGGCCCATGTGACGGCGATCTTCCGGCCCCGCAGATCCCGCCCTTTCTTCTCCACCAGGGTCATGAGGTCGGCGAGGATCTGGAAGGGATGGTAGATGTCGCACTGCATGTTCAGGACGGGGGCACGGCTGTAGCGAGCGACCTCCGTGATGTAACGGTTCCCCACCCCCCAGTCCACGTGGCGGATGGCGATGGCGTCGAAGTAACGGCCGTAGATCTCCCCGATCTCCTTGGCGGTATCCCCATGGGCGATCTGGGTGGTCTTGGATTCGATGAAGGCGGGATGCCCGCCGAGCTGGGCCAGGCCGGCCTCGAAGGAAGCGCGGGTGCGGGTGCTGCTGTAGAAGAACAGCATGGCCATGGTCTTCCCCTCCAGATAGCGATGGGGGATCCCCATGGCCTGCTTCATCTTCAGATCGAAGGCCACCTCCAGCACCGTCTGGACCTCCTCCACCGAGAGATCCAGGTCGCTGATGACATCACGGCCACGCAGATGGGTTTGCATGAGAGGCCTCCTGAGAGATTTTATGAAGATCGCATCCCGTTGGAATTATAGAAGCTCGCTGTAGGGCAACTGCAAGCAGTTGCCCTACCGTAGTATTTAAGGAAAATGGCGCTGGAGCATGGAAGGGAACAGCGCATAGAACGCCGTGGCCTCCACCACCTCGCTCAGGGAGATATGCTCGTCCACCCGATGGGCATACGTTTCATCCCCCGGCCCGAAGCCGATGCTGGGGATGCCGGCTTTCCCGGCCCAGTAGGTGCCGTTGGTGGAGAAATCCCATTTCCCGGTGGGACGCCGCTCCCCCCAGAGGGCCTCGATAGCCGCCTGACCCGCCTGGACCAGAGGATGGGATTCCTCCAGCGCCCAGGCCGGGAAGTATTTCTCCACCGGATACCGGAAGCCGGTGTAGCTGGGATCCGCATACTGCAGGATCTCCACCCGGATCGCCTCCCGGTGCTCGGGGGGGATGCACGCCTCGACCTGGGCCAGCGCTTCCTCTTTGGTTTCCCCAAACGTCAGCCGGCGATCGATATAGATGGTGCACTCATCCGGGACGGCGTTGATCGACGGGGTGCGGCTTT
Source organism: Thermoflexus sp. (assembly GCF_034432235.1). Taxonomy (NCBI): domain Bacteria; kingdom Bacillati; phylum Chloroflexota; class Thermoflexia; order Thermoflexales; family Thermoflexaceae; genus Thermoflexus; species Thermoflexus sp. The sequence continues at coordinate 48,973 of NZ_DAOUCJ010000106.1, forward strand.
CGATCATGGTGACCGTGATGGTGCCCCGCCCCAGGAAGTCATGGGATTTCAGATGGGGATCCAGATCGCGGATCGCAGCGATCACCGGCAGCATCTTGTAGATCGCGTTATCCCCCAGCCAGTTGGAGGCGGCGTGGGCGCTGCGCCCCTTGGCCACCACCTTCAGCTCCACCCGCCCCCGGTGGCCCCGATAGACCCGCAGGCGCGTGGGCTCCCCGATGACCACCGCGTCGGGCCGGATCTTCGGATCGACCTCGACGAAGACATTGGGGGCCAGCCCGTCGCACCATTCCTCCATATTCCCGAAGTAATAAACCGTCCAGCCCTCCAGCAGCCCCAGGTCCCGGGCGATGGCCAGGCCGTAGATCATCCCGGGAGTGGATCCTTTCTCATCGCACGATCCCCGGGCATAGAAGCGATCCCCCTCGAGGCGGCCCCGGAACGGATCCCAGGCCCACTGTTCCGGATCCCCGATCCCGACGGTGTCGAGATGGCTGTCATACACCAGCACGCGGGGGCCGTGGCCGATGCGCCCCCGGATGTTGCCCATCACGTCGAAGCCGATCTCCTCGAAGCCCAGGCGGGCCATCTCCTCCGCCACCCGCTCCCCCACCGCCCGGAGCTGGGCGTCATAGCTGGGGATGGCCACGATATCGAAGAAGAAGCGCAGGATCTCCTCGCGGCGGGCTTCCATCGCCTGGCGGATCCGGGAAACGGTTTCAGCGCTCATCGGGGCTCTCCTCCGAAAAGGGTGGACAGCTGGCAATCCTAATGAGGGCGCGGATTTTGTCAAGGCGCGTCGGGGGAGACCTCGCGGGAAGCCGGCTGGGTTATCATGGGGAGATGGATGTTCCAATGAGGGGCCTGGGGAGGAGATTTCGCCCCTTGGGAATTCGATTCCCGCAGCGCAGGTCCCGATCCTGCCGGTTCGGAGGATGAAACCGTGCGATCCCTTCGATCTCCGGATCCGCCCGAACTCCCATCGGCGCTGCGCTCCAGGCTCAAAGAGCTCCAGGATCTTCTATCGGCCCATGGGATTGAATTCGCCCTGCTTTTTGGATCCTTCTCCCGGGGGGTCGAACGGCCATGGAGCGACATCGACATCGGAATTTACCCCTCCACCTCCCTCTCACCGCTGGAGCTCGGAGAGCTGATCGCGTTGCTGGAGCAGGCCCTCGGGCGGGATGTGGATCTGATCCCCCTGGACGCCGCGCTGGAGCATAACCCGGCCCTGGCTTATCAGGCGATCGCCGGGGGCATCCTGCTCTTCTGCAGGGATCCCCAGCGGTTCGTTGAATTCAAGCGCCAGGCCATCATGCGCTATCTGGACACCGCATACCTGCGGGCGATCGTGGAGCAGGCGTTCCGGGAACGCCTGCCGGCCCGCCCGCTCCGGGAGAGGCCGGAAGATGCGTGAGCGCCTGCAACGGCTGGAAGGCACCCTCCGGGAGCTCCGGCGCTTCCGACAGCGCTACACCCTGGAGGATATCGATCGGGATCCCCACCTGGAGTGGGCATTGCGCGATGGCCTGCTGGAGGCCATCCAGATGGTCATTGACAGAGGTCCTATCGATCCTTACCGTGGGCCCAAAAGGGCTCAGAAAGCATGGGGCCCGGGGGGGCGCCGAAGGAGCCCCCCCGGGCCCCGCGTGCTCCGGGCATCGACCGGCTGGGCATGGATCAGAAGCTGCGCTCATCCCTCCATCCGGGAAGCCCAGCCGGGGAAGGCGGAGCGGCCGGCATACTGCGCGCTTTCCCCCAGCTCCTCCTCAATGCGCAACAGCCGGTTGTATTTGGCGACCCGATCGCTCCGGCATGGCGCTCCGGTCTTGATCTGTCCGGCGTTCAGCGCCACCGCCAGATCCGCGATGAAGGTGTCTTCCGTTTCCCCGCTGCGATGGGAGATGATCACCCCCCAGCCCGCCCGCTGGGCCAGCCGCGCCGCCCGGATGGCCTCGGTGAGGGTGCCGATCTGATTCACCTTGCACAGCAGGGCATTGCACGCCCGCTCGGCGATGGCGCGGCGGATACGGTTCACATTGGTCACCAGGAGATCATCCCCCACCAGCTGGATCCGATCCCCCAGGCGCTCCGAAAGATGCCGCCACCCCTCCCAATCATCCTCCGCCATCCCATCCTCAATGGAAACGATGGGATACTCCTCAACCCAGCGGGCATACAGCTCGACCAGCTCCGCAGCCCGCAGCGTCCGCCCCTCTTTACGAAGGACATAAACGCCGTCCTGATAGAACTCGCTGGCCGCCGCGTCCAGCCCCAGGGCGATCTGATCGCCCGGCGCATACCCGGCCGCCTGGATGGCCTCGAGGATCAGCTCAACCGCCTCCTGGTTGGACCGCAGGTTGGGCGCGAAGCCGCCCTCATCCCCCACGTTGGTGCTGTAACCCCGCTTCTTGAGAACCTTCTTCAGATGATGATAAACCTCCGCTCCCCAGCGCAGGGCTTCCGAGAACGAAGGGGCGCCCACCGGGAGGATGAGGAACTCCTGGAGATCCGCCGAGTCATCGGCGTGCTTGCCGCCGTTGAGGATGTTCATCATCGGCACGGGGAGCACCCGCGCCTCCACGCCCCCCAGGTAGCGATAGAGGGGAAGGCCTAAGGAGCGGGCGGCGGCCACGGCCACCGCCAGGCTGACGCCCAGGATGGCGTTGGCCCCCAGCTCCCGCTTGTTCTCGGTGCCATCCAGGCTGATCAGCGCCTCATCGATCCCGACCTGATCCAGGGCATCCCACCCCACGATCTCCTCGGCGATCCGGCTGTTGACGTTCTCAACGGCCCGGAGGACCCCCCTGCCCAGATAGCGGTCGGGGTCCTCATCCCGGAGCTCCCAGGCCTCATGGGCGCCGGTGCTCGCCCCGGAGGGCACCGCCGCCAGGCCAACGGTCCCATCGGCCAGATGCACTTCCACCTCCACCGTCGGGTTGCCACGGGAATCCAGGATCTCCCGCGCCCGCACCATCTCGATCCGCGTGGGGAAATCCAGCGCGCGCCTCATCGTTGGGCTTCCTCCATGAAGGCTTGGCTTTGATTATAGCCGCATCGCTGAGGTTTGAGGATGAGGCCGGCCGCTTTCCGCACCATGCGGGATCCCGCCGCGCGATCTGGCGCTTGGATTTGGATCCCTCGCCCCCCCTCCCAGAGCTCCCCCTCCCCTGAGCCGAGACGAGGAGGGGCCGAACTGGCGGAACCGGTGGTTCGAGGGGCATGGGTCCCTCCGGGGATCCATCGCAGCAGGGCCAGCCCGGCCAGGGCCAGGCTCTGGCGCAACAGCCGTCGCCTCTCCCAATCCACGCCCAGCACCGGCCCGCCGTGCCGGGCCACGACCTGGGCCACCCGCTGCACCAGGCGCCAGCGCATCGCCAGCCCCGTGAAGACCCGCACGCGCTCCCCCTCGATTTCCAGGAGCATCGGCTCCCAGCGCTAGCCGGGGCGGGCGCGGTCCAGCAGGGCTCGGACCTCGGGGTCCCGCAAACTTCGCACCCCCAGCCGCCCGCCGCTGAGCGTTTCCACCTCCCGGGCCAGGGCGGCGCACACCGCACACCCGCTGTCATATAACCGCCACCGGTTCGACATGG
>NZ_DAOUCJ010000107.1 GCF_034432235.1 Thermoflexus sp.
TCAACGACAACACCTTCGTAATCGCCGACGTCAGCGTCGTCTTCCCATGATCTATATGCCCAATCGTCCCCACATTCACATGCGGCTTCGCCCGCACAAACACCGCCTTCGACATCGTTGCCCTCCTGAGCAGTTTTCATTTTGGAATCATGACCTGCGCGAGTGGGTTCAAATCCCACAAAACCGACCGCCCCTTCATCGCCCCGAGGCAGGGTGCTCCCTCACCCTGCTCTGCCCTCATGTCCATGCCCTTCGCCAACTTAAACAATATAAAATAATAACCCCGCCCTCTACAACAACCCAGCCAGCCCACCCAACGGCTGAAGCAATCAGGAAATATACTCACACGCGGCGGGAACTCCAGGAGCCCACGACGGGACTCGAACCCGTGACCCCACCCTTACCAAGGGTGTGCTCTGCCGCCTGAGCTACGTGGGCTCGCGATGAGATCTCCTTATTCATCTCCGAATTCGAACTTCACCATACAGATCCCTGAGGATCTCGATCATGAGGACAGAAGCTTTCCCGGGCCAGATCGCCCCAGGCTCCCACAATAAAATAATGGGCGGGGAGGGATTCGAACCCCCGAAGGCTTGCGCCACCTGGTTTACAGCCAGGCCCCGTTGGCCACTTGGGTACCCGCCCCTGTCAAGCCGACGGCGGGATTCGAACCCGCAACCTCGCGCTTACAAGGCGCTTGCTCTACCGGTTGAGCTACGTCGGCACTCCAGGTGCAATTATACCCAGTTTGGAGGGGGGCGGTCAAGATCAGGCTTCTGAAGTCAGGGCCGTCGGCTGCGCCATCCGCAGCGGCGGTTCCCCTGGAGCTCGGGCTCGATGGAGGGAAAGGAATCATCCCCTCCCTCCAGACCTCAGGACGGCGGCGCTGGGCAGCTCGTTTTCCCTCACCGAATCCGGCGGCCCAGACCCCTGAATCGCAATGCGGGATGAGCCCCATGATCGTCCTGATTCAGTTAAAATGTGAGCAAGCAGGCAATCCTTCGCCTCGGAGAGAGATCGAACGGCGATTGGTTACAGGGGAAACTGAACTTGTCACTTTCAGGAGCCTGATAAGCCCCCCATCTCCCTGTGGAACGATCGGAGGAGGGATCGCAATGGAAAAGCCGAACCTCCTGGAACGTCTGGCCCAGGGCCCTTTACTGGCGGATGGGGCCATGGGCACCATGCTCTACGCGCGAGGTTTTTCGTTTGATCGCTGCTATGAAGCGCTGAACATCGAGGCCCCCGAAGTCGTTCTGGATATCCATCGGGCGTATTTGCAAGCGGGGGCTGAGTTGCTGGAAACCAATACGTTCGGGGCGAATCGATATCGTCTCGCTGAGCATGGCCTGGATGATCGGGTGACATCACTGAACCACGCAGGGGTTGCCCTGGCGCGACGGGCAGCTCAGGAAGCGAACCGTCCGGTGTGGATCGCCGGCTCCGTCGGACCCCTGGGCGTGCCCCTGGCCCCCCTGGGTCGAGCCAAGGCCGTGGAAGCCCGGGAAGCTTTCCGGGAACAGATCGCCGCACTGGTGGAGGCCGGGGTGGATGCTCTGATCCTGGAGACCTTCTCATCCCTCCCCGAGCTTCTGGAGGCTATCCGCGCAGCCCAGGAGACCGCCCCTCATGTGCCCGTCATTGCCGAGATGACCTTTGCTCAGGATGGCTACACGCTGATGGGCCACAGCCCGGAGGAAGTCGTTGAGACCCTTTTGGACCTGGGTGTTCCCATCATAGGGGCGAATTGCTCGGTAGGGCCCGCCAAGCTGCTTCCGGTGATCCGCCGGATGGCCTCTCGGATCACAGAGGCCGGCGGTCCTCCGCCTTATCTGGTGGTCATGCCGAACGCGGGTTGGCCTGAGATGGCGGCTGGTCGCCTTCGCTACCCGGCCACCCCAGACTACTTTGCGGAATATGCGTCTCGCTTCAGGGCCCTGGGCGTACGGATCCTCGGTGGATGCTGCGGGACGACACCGGAACACATCGCCGCAATGCGTCGAGCGTTGGAGACAGAGGCGGAAACCCCGTCGGAGGACCGCCGTCCGATCTTCCAGGGGGTCTCCCTCCCTGCCCCGGTCGAACCGGAACCTACCGATCTGGCCCGTCGCCTGCAAGCCGGCCTCTTTGTCGTCAGCGTGGAAGTGGATCCTCCTCGAGGCCATGATGCCAGCGCCATGCTGGAGGTGGCGCGCTCGCTGAAAGCAGGCGGGGTGGATGCTCTGAACATCGCCGATAGCCCGATGGCCCGGCTGCGGATGAGCCCATGGGCCCTGGCCTTCTTGGTCCAGAACCATGTGGGCCTGGAAACCATCCTTCACTTCCCAACCCGGGGGCGTAATCTTCTACGCATCCAGTCGGATCTCCTGGCCATCCACGCCCTGGGGGTGCGCAACCTCTTCGTCGTCATGGGGGATCCTCCCGCTCAGGGAGATTACCCGGAGGCCACCGATGCGATGGACATCGTGCCATCGGGCCTGGTGCGGTTGATTAAAGAGCGCTTCAACGCCGGCCTGGATCACGCCGGAGAATCCATTGGTCGGCCGACCGCCTTCTTTGTCGGCGTGGCCCTGAACTTCAACGCACCGGATCCAGCGCGGGAGATCAAGGCGCTGCGCCGGAAGATCCGGGCGGGGGCGGATTTCATCATGACTCAGCCGGTTTACGAGCCCGCTGCCCTCAAGAATTTCCTCCGGCGCTATGAAGAAGAGGAAGGCCCCATCCCCATCCCGATCCTGGCGGGAGTGCTCCCTCTGTTAAGCCTCCGCCATGCGGAATTCCTGCACAATGAGGTGCCGGGCATCCGGGTTCCAGAAGCGATTCGAGAGCGCCTCCGGCGGGCTGGCGAAGCGCGGGCGCGCTCGGAGGGATTGCGCATGGCCCAGGAAGCCGTGGTGGAGCTCGCGGAGTTCACCCAGGGGCTCTATGTGATGCCCCCCATGGGCCGCTACGATCTGGTTTTCCAGCTCATGGAGGCGATCCCCGCTCACCGTCGGGGACGGACGCCACGGCCGAATGGAGGGAGCCGTTGATATCGGCCATGAGGCGCCATTCCATGTCTTGCCCCCGGGGCATCGGGAAAGGAGGAGACGGCAGGATAGCGGGGGCCACTTTCGAGGCTTGGCTGCCCCCGGATCTCTTTTCCGCCTGGGAATACCCTACAGGGAGGTTCTCATGGGCTATATCGAACAACTGCTGGGCGAGAATGAGCGCGTCCTTTTCCAGACTCGGCAGCATCCCCTGGTCCTCCTCCGCCCGGTGCTGGGTTATGGGATCCCTGCGGGCGTCCTGATCGGCATGACCATCGCCAGCGGCCTTCTCTTTCCTCCGTTCACGCTCCCGGTAGTGATCGCGGGCCTGGCCCTGGCGGCGATCCCACTGGCCCTGCTGATCCGATCCCTGCTTCGCTGGTGGAACGAAGTGTATCTGGTGACCACGCGGCGGGTAGTCCAGGTGGAGGGGATCCTGAACAAAAACGTTCTTGACTCTTCCCTCGAAAAGGTTAATGATGTGGTCCTGCGCCAATCCATGTGGGGACGCCTGTTCAACTATGGGGACATCGAAATCCTCACCGGGAGCGAGATCGGAGTGAACCGTCTGAACCGCATCGCTGATCCTCTGCGCTTCAAGCAGGTCATGCTGGATCAGAAGGCCATGTTAGGGGAACGCCCAGGAATGGAGAGCGCAGGAGGCAGCGAGATCGAGGTTCTGCTGGCGCAACTGGAGATGCTGCATCGCAGCGGTCTGTTGAGCGATCAGGAGTTCGAAGAGAAGAAGCGGACTCTGCTGAGGCGAGAGGAGCATAATTCATGAAGGACCTATGCCGTCGGACCCGGGTCGGAAGGGGGATCGGCTTTCACAAGCCCCCTGGCGAGGGGATCCATGGCGCGAACTGTCGGGTTTCCAGAGAAAAGGCAAGGGAACTTCCCGGGTGGAGACCGCGATGCAAGTTCATGAAGTGATCCCTCGATCGGAATATGAGGCGGCCGCCGCGTGGATCCGGGAACGGATCCCCTTTCCACCGCGAATCGGGCTGGTGCTGGGCTCCGGCCTCGCCGCGCTGGCCGATGTGGTGGATGGAGCGATTGTCCTCGCCTTCACAGAGATCCCTGGCTTCCCGGCCGCCACTGTCGAAGGACATCCCGGACGGGTGATCGTGGGGCAGCTGGAGGGGCACCCCGTGATGGTGCTCCAGGGGCGCGCCCATTTCTATGAGGGCTATTCGGTCCAGCGGATCACCCTACCGATCCGGGTGATGCAACTTCTGGGCATTCGCATTCTGATCCTGACCAACGCGGCGGGCGGGATCAATCCATCGTTCCGGCCCGGGGATGTGATGATTCTCCGCGATCACATCGGCCTCTTCGGGATGGCAGGAGCCAACCCTCTCCGAGGGCCGAATGAGGCGGATTGGGGCCCCCGCTTTCCTGATCTGTCCCGCGCCTACGATCCAGCGCTACGAGCGCTGGCCCGGGAGGTTGCCGAAGCGGAAGGCATCCCGATCCATGAGGGCGTCTATGTAATGCTGGGCGGGCCCAGCTTTGAGACGCCAGCCGAGGTGCGATTCCTCCGTTTGATCGGAGCCGATGCGGTCGGGATGTCCACCGTCCCGGAGGTGATCGTCGCCTGCCACGGCGGGATGCGGGTTCTGGCCTTGTCCGGAATCTCCAATGTTCTGAACCCAGATGCTTTTGAGCCGCCCAGTCACGAGGAGGTCCTCCAGGCAGGCCGGGTTCTGGTCCCCCGGCTGATGACGATCATCCGGGGTGTGCTGCGGAAGCTCGAAGAGAAATAAAGCACAGGATGAGCGGGGGGCAAGGGAAAGGATGGCCCTGGAGCCGGATGGGCCCCTGGAAGTGGATCCCTGTCTCCCATTGAGATCAGGACGTCCATGTCAAGGCGGAAAGGCGCGAATGGAAACGTTGTGGGCTTTGCTGAAATCGCTCGCCCCGTTGCTCTATGGGGGCATCGGCCTGTTGCTGCTGATCACCATAGGGGAGATCTGGCGCGCTTATCGTCGGCTCCTTCGGGCATTTTTCCGCGTAGAGCGGGAGATGGCCGCCATGGAGCTGTTCAGTGGGCTGGTCCGGGCCGCATTTCTGCTAGCCCTCGGCCTGGGCCTCTGGCTCCTCGTAGGCCCCGGGATTCTCACCCCTACCTCCACGTCTTCCTCCCTGCTGACGCCGACCTTGGCGCCCTCCCCAACGGTGACCGGGCCTCTCCAGCCGATTCCCAGGCTTTCGCCCTCCCCCCACATCCCTCTCACGCCTTCCCCACTCCCCTCGCCCTCACCATCACCGGTCCCTTCCCCTTCGCCCACTGCGACCCCCACACCGCTTCGAGCGCGTTGCCCGGATCCGAACGCGCAGATCGAGTTCCCATCTCCGGGCCAGGTGATCTCCCAACCCATCACGCTGATCGGCACGGCCACCCATCCGGCCTTCCAGTTTTACAAGGTGGAAATCAACGGGCCCTACACCGGAGGCCAGTGGGTCACCCTGGGGGACATCGTGCGGCAACCGGTGATGCGGGGGCCGCTCTGGACCTTCGATCCTCGCCCCTTCCTGCCCCAGCCGGGCCGCTATCGGCTTCGCGTGGTGGTGGTGGATATCGCGGCGCGAGAGGCCGCCACCTGCGAGGTGCCTGTGGTGCTCACCTCACCAGAAGGCAGCAGTTAACGGGCGGGGTGTGAGGATAAAGAGGGGCGAGGCTTTAAAAAGCCCCGCCCCTCTTCGGACTCTCGGGATCCGGTTCGCCGGTGCGCAGGGCGCTCACTTCTTCGCGTTCAGGAAGGCCCCGAAGAAGGCATTGAAGTATTCAAAGGTCCCTGTGCGGCCCTTGTGATTGGGATCCTTAGCGTCCCACTGGGCCTTGAAAGTCGCCACCACGTCGTTGGCGTCCAGTTGCGCGCCGTTGTGGAATTTCACGCCTTTGCGGAGGTAGAACGTCCACACGGTGAGATCCGCGTTGGCCTCATATCGCTCTGCGAGAGCCGGCTCGACCTCCACCCCGCCGACTTTGTAAGACAGCAAGGATTCATAAACCTGCTCGCATGCCCGGAAAGTCTCGCCATCGGTCTCATCGGCGCACCAGAGAACCACGGGCTCGGCGTTCTGCATCCACACCAGCTCGCTCTTTCCGGGATCCATCACCGAGAAGCGCTCATTGTTGAGCGGGCTGGCATGAGCGCCCCGCACGCTGGCCTTAAAGGCGGCCGCTGAGACCCCATGGGCCAGGGGAACCATCGGAACGTGGCGTTTGATCAATTCATTCACCTTATCATAATGTTTCTGGCGCTGAGTGGGATCGCTCAGCTTGGCCGCCGCCCGAATCTCCTCTACCAAATCCGGGAAGAGCTGGCCGAACTGTTTGTTGGCCTCGTTCGCGAAGTGATAGTCGTAGAAGTTCGTGGCATCGGGATAGTCGGCAAGCCAGCCCAGCAGATACATCGGCTCATTGCCTGCCGCCACAGCGTCCAGGAAGGCCCCCGATTCCATCACCTTAATCTGAACCCGGATGCCGACCTCGGCGAGCTGGGCCTGGATGTCCTGGGCCACCTTGCCCGGCTCCGGGAGATAGCCGCGCACCACGTCGCGATAAGAGAGGGTGATATTGAAGCCGTTCGGGTAACCCGCCTCGGCCAGGAGCCGCTTGGCCTCCGCCGGGTTGTAGTCATACCACTTCAGGCCATCCGTATAGCCTGGCTTCAGGATCGGCGGCACGAACTGCTCCGCCACCATCGAGCCCGCGGGGTAGAAGTTCTTGACCAGACGGGCCCGATCGATGGCCATGGCGATGGCCTGACGGACCTTCTCATTATCCAGCGGCGGCTTGGTGTTGTTCAGACCGAGATAAGCGATGTTCAGCGGGGGGCGAATGTAAAGCTTCAGGTTAGGATTCGCCTCAATCGCCGCGAAGTCGTTGGGGTTCGGGTTATCGATCCCATCCACCGTCCCCGCCTGGAGCTCCAGCAGGCGTGCCGCGGCCTCCTTGGACCAGCGGAAAATCAGGGTCTTGGCCTTGGCCTTCTCGCCCCAGTAGTCCGGGTTCGCCTCAAAGATGATGCGATCGCCCCGGATCCACTCCTTGACGCGATAGGGTCCGGTCCCGTTGGGTTTCTCACTCATCTTCACGGAATCGCCGCCGTTCGCATCTAGGTAGTCCTTATCCTGAATCGCAAAGGCGGCGAAGGCCACCTTGGATGGGAAGGCCGGATCCGGATAGCAAAGCGTAAAGCGGACTGTATATTGATCCACGGCCTCGATTGATTTAAACTCCCCTCCGTAATTGCAGTCCGGCGCTTCGACTTTCAGCGGTTGGAACGCAGGAGTAGGAGTGGCTGCAGGGGGCGGAGTCGGCGAGGGGGGCGGAACCGTAGCGGTCGGTGTGGGAGCGGCCCCGGGCGCACATGCAGCCAGCGCCAGGGCGAGCAGAACCCCCATGGAAATAAGACCCTTCCGACGCATGGCTTCTCCTCCTTTCTGGATAGGGGATTGAACAGCGGAAAGTCGGGAAGGGCTTCAGGCGAAGCCTGGTTCTGAGTATAGTCGGAACCATCGACTGCGTCAATCGGAAATCGCGGATCCCATGGGGCTTTGAGCGGGAGGCGAAGCATCTTTGGTCTCTTTCCTCAGACCACGGAGAGGAAGCCGCCTCGCCTTTCCGACTCCGAGCCCTATCGAGCCAGTCCAAAAGGGGGGCTTATGGGCCATGATTCCCACCCGCTGATCTATGCACATGAGGTTGGAGAATACGTGTTCTGTGCTCGGGCGTGGTGGCATCGACGTCAGAGCCATCCCTCCATCCGAGAGGAAGACCGGAGGGCCGGCCGTCGTTTCCATACACGCTTCGAGCAGCAACGTCGATGGGGAGGTTATCTGATCGCCCTGTCCATCCTCCTGGCGATCGCGGGCATGGTCCTCCTGTTCGGTGCCCTGGCTTTCCGCCTGTAACGCGCGCACGCGCCCGCGATCGATCTCCCCATCCCCCAACGCGAAGCGGGGCTGCTTCCGGAGCTGGGGGCCGGGCCCGCCAGGAGGATTCCCTCTCATACCATGCGTCTTCCTGACCATGCCGGAAATGCAAGGAATGATCCATCCTCCCCCAAGGGATCCGGGGGCGGGATCGGAATCAACGCCCCCAGAGCAACCCACCCCACACCGACGCGAACAGAAGCACGCTGATATAGGCGTTGACATTAAAGAACGCCACATTCACTCGGGAAAGATCCGTGGGAGAAACCAGGCGATGTTCATAGACCAGCAGGACCCCGACCAACCCAAGCCCCAGCCAGTAAGGCCACCCCAGCTGGCGCATTATCCCCAGGATGGCCAGCAGGCTCAGCATGCCCAGATGGTTCAGACGCGCCAGCCACAGCGCCGTTGCGACCCCGAAGCAGGCTGGGACGCTGTAAAGCCCCTCTCGGCGATCGAAATCTACATCCTGGCAGGCATAGATCAGATCAAAGCCCGCAATCCACAAGGTCACCACCGCGATGAGGACCCATGCGGGCGCATCCGATTCTTTCCAGAACGATCCACGAATGGCAATCCATGCGCCCATAGGCGCCAGACCATCGGTGAACCCCAGGATCCAGTGGCTGAGCCATGTGAAACGCTTGGTGTAATGATAGCCGATCAGAAAGAGCAGCGCTCCGGGAAGAAGCGCCACGCACAGAGGATTCAGCGCCCATGCGGCCACCAGCAGCACGATCCCGGAAAGCACCGCAGCCCCTTGCAGGATCTCCGGCCGGAGCAAGCCGCGGGGCAGCGGCCGGTTCGCCGTGCGAGGATTTCGCGCATCATATTCCCGGTCCGCCAGACGGTTCACGCTCATGGCCAGGGTGCGAGCCGCCGCCATGGCCACGGTGATCCAGAGGATTTGATGCCAGCGCGGCCAGCCATCGGCAGCCAGAAGCATACCGATATAGGCGAAAGGCAGCGCGAAAACCGTATGCTCGAATTTGATAGCCTCCAGGAAGATCTTCAATCCGCGCCACATCCTGATCCGATTCCTCCGGCGAGCTGGATCCGGTCAGCGTTGATCAACCGCATGGACGATAAGACCCATGCAGCGGCGCTCAAACCAGGAAGACGCCAGGATCCCTCTGGCCAGGAGACAGGCTGAGGCGAAGCGCTACGCCTCGTTCTCCCAATGGCTCAAAACCATCAGGATCTCGCTTAGAGAACGAACGATGGCATCGGGCTGGATATGATTAGAGGAAGGCAGAGACGCGGGCTCGCTGGACATCGCCGCCCAGATCCCTCGCATCCCGGCCAGATGGGCGCCCCGGATGTCAGCGTCGAGGAGGTCGCCAACGACCACGATGGCCTGCGGGGGGAGCGCCCACGTGGCCGCGATCTGCCGGAAAAGGGCAGGATGCGGCTTCCGCCACCCGACGGCGGCGGAGATCACAATGGGATCAAAGTAGCGGCGCAGGCCGAACCGATCGATCAGCCGCCAGGAATGATCGGCATCGCCCGAGTTGGTCAGGAGCGCCAGCCGATAGTTCCGGCGGCGGAGTTCCTCCAGCGTTGGGAATGTATCCGGGAAGGGCTGCCAGCGCGCCTCCTGAGGGGTCAGGAAGGCTCGCACGACCTCCTGAACGATCCCGTCCGGCAGCCCGTCATAGCCCAAATCACCCAGAGCCAGCGCGAAGGTTTCCACCAGCGGATATTCCCGCCAATCCTCCTGCCAGCGTCCATAGCGCAGAGCCATCCAGCGCTCCACGGCATCAATGAAGGCCGACTCCTCCGCATGGATTCCGTGACGGCGCAGCTCCTGTATGGCGGCCGCGAACATTTCCCGACGCAATGTTTCGGGATCCTCTGGAAGCTCAATCAAGGTATGGCCGAGATCGAAGATCAGGCCCTGGATCTTCATCTCCTAATCCCTCATTTAAGGCTGAGATCTTCGGGGAACCCTCCCCGCGAAGCGCGAACCTCCAGGCAGGCCCTTCAATTCGCGCCGGAGCGGTGCAGGGGGATCGGGCCGGCGGATTGCAGTCGGACCCAAAGCTGGGCCTTCAGGGCCTCCAGCCGTTCCCGATAAGCCGGGGAATGCACGTCCTCCACGCTCATCACCAAGGCGTCCTCCCGGTTGTCCCGATAATACCCAGGACGACGGCCCACGACCTCCAGCCCGTATTTCCGGTAGAGGTTCTGGGCCACGAAGTTGGAGGCCCGCACCTCCAGCGTGATCAGATGGGCGCCCAGAGCGATCGCCTCCTCAACCAGGGCCAGGAACATCAGCTCCCCTAGGCCACGTCCCCGCCACGGCACATCGATGGCGATCGTGCTGATATGAGCCTCATCCGGAACCAGCCAGAAGCCCCCATATCCCAGGATCGGCAATCGCGAAGGTGGAACCATCCATCCGATGGCGCGAACCTCCCGGGGGCGCAGGACCAGATAATGGGCGCTGGGGTTCCTTAAAATCTCCTGCTCATACGCACGCATCGGCCAGGGCATGGAGAACGCACGCCGCTCGATCTCCATGACCTCCGCGATATCCTCCCATCGCATCGGGTCGATCCGAAAAGGAACCGATTCCGGGATCCTGAGAGCTGGCATCTCAACCTCGCTTCGCCTGGTTAGAAACGCAGGCTGATCATTCCAGCATGATGGACGCCAGGCACGCTTTCCCAAGAGGAATCTCTCTCCCCTCACAGCCCCAACAAAGGCATGGGGAACGCGGAGATCCCTCTAAGGGCCCGCTCCCTCCGGGACACTGGGGGTGCGCAGGTAGATCGGGCGCACCAGCGCGGGATCTGGCCGCTCGCCCGCCTGATAGCGGGCCCAGGCCAGCCGGGCGGCCCCCATCACCCGGGATGGACCATCCCGAGGGATCAGCCAGGCCGTAATGGGCAACTGGGCCCATCGCTGGTAGTCCCGCGCCGTCCATTCCCCAACCAACCAGACGCCAGGCGTCCATGAAGTTGTTACCAGCTCTGCGCTCACCAGGGCAGGCTCCCCTTCGGGCACCCATCGCTGCGCCCACCGATAACGACGCGATGCCAATCGCCCCCTCCCTGCCGGGAGAAGCACGTTCAGAGTTCCCATCCACGGAGGCAGATCCGCCAGTATCGCCTCCTCCGTCCCGATCCCAAACAACGGGCGGTCCATGGCCATCGCCAGCCCCTTGGCCGCCGCAATGCCGGACCGGAGCCCGGTAAAGGAGCCGGGCCCGCTGACCACCGCCACCGCGATCAGATCCTCTGGAGCCAGACCAGCCCGGGCCATCAACTCCTGACAGCGTTGCATCAACTCCGCAGTATGCCGATCCGTTGTTCGCCAGTAAGCCACCGCCGCCCACTCCGCCCCATCGAAGAGCGCCAGGGCCAGCCCCAGGGTTGCGGTATCCAGCGCCAGCAGATAGCTCGGTTTGCCTTTCACGATCTCCCTCCAGATCCTCTGGGCCCTCGAATGCAGCCGATCGTCTGGAGTGGATCCCTAAAGCCCCCAGGGAAAATGATCTGGGTCATGCGACTCGGACCCGTATCGCTCCGAATCCATCATTGCCTGAAGGGCTTCCAGACGTTCGACGGGGAAGTCTCCCACCGCTTCGATCCGAATACGACGAATCGTGTCATCCAGAGGGATCATGGTTACCCGAAGATACGGCTCCGGGATGAGGCCAGCCGCTCGCTCCGGCCACTCCATGGCGATGATCGCCGTTTCATCGAACAGATCCCACAACCCAATCGCCCAGACCGTTTCCGCATTGTCCAGCCGATAAAGATCCACGTGATAGAACTTTCCACCTCCAGGCAGGGAGTAAGCCTGGATCAGAACGAACGAAGGGCTCTGAACCGGTTCGGCCACCCCCAGCCCTTCCGCGATCCCCTGAATCAGACGGGTTTTCCCGGCCCCCAGGGGGCCTTGGACAGCAACGATATCCCCGGGCTGGAGCCAGCGCCCCAGCGCCGCTCCAATCCGCCGTGTGGTGTTTTCATCCCTGGATGTTCGTTCCAGAAGCCACACCGCCATCGCTCCATAATGGATAGAACCTGCACCGCTGAGCCCTCCATCGGAGAGACGGGCTGGTCCCCTTCCGAATGAAGGGATTTGCCCGTTGAAAGAACTCACTTCCGCCGGTGAAGCCATCGGATCATCCCCCACAGCAGGCCAGCGGCGCTGATCCCTCCTCCAACCCACCACGGGAGATAACGCCGGATGAAAGCGAAAGCATCTCCTGACGCCCTCTCTGCCCTGGAGGCTGCCGGATGAAGCGGAACTCCCCGTGCGGTTTCCGGATCAAAGGGCCGGCCATCCGCCGGGATCCCATGGCGCTGAAGTAAAAAGGCGGTAACGGCCCGGTAATCTTCCTCCGGAAGGCTTCCCGGGGCGTGGAACGGCATCCGGGCGCGGATGTAAGCATAGAGATCCGCAGCCGTCGCGAACCGCTGGAGGGTGTTGGGCCCGATCAGCGGCGGGACCACGCGGGGAAGCGTGAAGCCATTTTCCGGATAAGGCTGCGTCCCGTGGCAATTGGCTTTCCAGCAATTCTGATGGGTGGGCGGCCAGGTCGCCCGCCACTCGTCAGTCAGCCCCTGCCCTCGATCCCCATGACACGTCGAGCATCGGCGAGCGAAGACCGCTGCCCCCCGCTCCGCTTCTTGGTCCTGATAGGCATGGGCAGAAGCGGTTGGAAACAGGAAGGCCAGCCCCAGGATCCCCAGGACCGTTCCCCGCCATCCGATCGAACAAGAACTCATCCGAGGGATTTCCCTCCGGGCTCAATTCCCCGTTTGGGGTTCCAACGGGGTGAGACGGGCAGTGAATCCGCCCGTCCGATCACGCCAGTTTTTTACCCTTCTCTGTGCCGCTTCATAACGCGGGGAGGGGTCCTCGGACCTAACCCCCCGGCCCCCTTCCCTACGAGGGAAGGGGGAGCCCAAAAATCCCCCTCAGGCCTTCGGTTCCACTTCCATTGGCGGGAAAGCGCTCATCCCCTCCAGGGCCCGACGGAGTTCGTTCACCAAGCGTCGGATGGGGTGTTCGGCGAACTGCTCCGCGTAATCCAGGGCCGCGGTCTCCGGATCGACCTCCGGCCCATACGCCTCCCGGAGATAATACAGATGGTCCATGATCCAGAGATAGAGATCGGCCTCGGTCCGACCCGGAAAATCCTCCAGCAGGCCATGCTCGCGAATGATTTCCACCACCGGTTGATATACGGCATCATACCAGTGGACCACCGCTTCATCTTCCGGGATCTCGCGGCCCAGCTCAAGGCCCATAAAGTAGCGATGCACCGCGATATGCTCCAGCAGGCGCTGATACCCCCCGGCGATCGTGAAGCGGATATCCGCCTCCGGGCGAAGGCGATCCAGATGAGTCCGCTCCAGGAACTCCTCATATTCATGAAGAATCTCCAGATCCTCCGCCTGAAGATCTGGCCCCACCGGCACCCGGCTCTGGACCTCAATCACCTCCGCTTCGATCTCCTCCCACCCCAGGGCCCGAGCCACGGAAACCCGGTGATGGCCATCCAAGACAAAGTAGGCATCGCCGACTTTATATAGCCGAACCGGAGGAAGATTAGCCTCCTGGAACAGAACAGTGCCCACCGCGATCCAGCGATCCGCCATATGGCGGCGGATCGGCAGAAAGGCCCGATCGAAGTCCTGGTATCGGTTGACGCTGCCGATGATATGATCCAGCGGAACCCGCTGGATGCCCCGGTAAACAGAGCCGCGCAGGTTCAACTTCTCCTTCACTTCATCAAACGCCAGCAGCCGGTTGGGACGCCCGGTCAGGCGGGCGATGAGATTCCGAAGCATCGCCCGGAAGCGGGCCCGTCGGTACTGAGCGATGACCTCCGCGGATACCGGATCGTTCCCGTTTATGAGTTCCCCCATCGTTCACCTCGACCTCCAGCACGTAATAAGGAAACACATTGATCACCAGAGTGGGGCCGACCGCGATGATGGGCCGGCGTCCATGGAAGTGCAAATGCCCATGCAGAAAATAGCGCGGGCGGAAGCGATCGATCAACCACCGAAACGCGGAGAAACCCTGATGGGCCGGGTCCGCCCCATCGCCGATCCATCGCGGAGGGGCATGGGCGATGAACAGATCGATCGCCCGCCCGTAGCGATGCCGGTTCCACAGAAAAAGCGGAACCATCCGGAAGACCCGAAGCCACATTTCCTCTTCGGTGTATTGATACCGGCCCTCAGGGTGGTAGCGCCGGGATCCCGCCAGCCCGCTCAGCAACAGGCCCTGCTCCCACACCACCATCCCATCCAGGTTCTGCCCCCCCTCCGGCGCATGGCGGATCCGGCCATTGGAGAGAAGCTCCGGACGGTCATGGTTTCCGTGAACATAGAAAAGCGGAGCGTTGAAAAGTTCCATCAGGAATTCCAGATATCCGTAAGGCAGATCCCCGCACGAGAGGATCAGATGGATCGGGGAAAGCCATTCCCGGGCCTGAGGCGAGTATAACGCCTCGACCACCTGATCGGAGACCGCCAGGATCCGAAGCCGGCGCCTCTCGCTCATGGCCACTCCCGCTGGTAATTTCGGGCCAGCTTGGCCATCACTGCCTGGCCCAGGTCGATGCCGTGCCGGCGGGCCAACTGCAGCAAATAAAGCATCACATCCGCCAGCTCCTCAGCCAGCGCTTCCCGATCCGCCGTTTCCTTCCACTGAAAAAGCTCCAGAACCTCCGCCGCCTCGAGGACCAGAGAGATCGCCAAGTTACGCGGGGTCTGCGGCCTCGGCGAGTTCGGATCATACCATCCCTTCGCGGTAACGAACTGTTCCATCGCCTCCTCGAGTGCACGCAACTCCATGGGTCCCCTCCGGGTCGGAATCATGCGTTGCCCAGCGCTGAATGAAGGTCCAGGCCGCCGGACGCTCCGGGAGGCGGGTGCCCTCTTCCCTGCGACCCTCGGGACCACCGGGAAGGGGGAGGGATCCTCGGACCTAACCCCCCGGCCCCCTTCCCTCGTAGGGAAGGGGGAGCCTAAATCTCCCCTCCCCGAAACGGGGAGGGGAAATCGGGTTGTCGCCCACCGGCGGATGATCATACAAATACAAGGGAAAACCCCCTAACCGGCGGGAGGAGCCCCCGCGCGACCGGATTCCGTATACCGATTCTCCTGCCTCCTGGTTGTAAAATCAAAAGCTGAAGGATATCCGAAATCTCCAGAGCTGAGGCCGCGCGATGGAGTTCAAAGATTATTACGCGATCCTGGGGGTCTCCCCTGACGCCAGCGAAGAGGAGATCAAGCGAGCCTATCGGAAACTGGCCCGACAATACCATCCAGATGTGAACCCGGGCGACAAGGCGGCCGAGGAGAAATTCAAGGAAATCAATGAAGCATACGAGGTTCTCTCAGATCCAGAAAAGCGCCGAAAATACGATGAGCTCCGCCGCCAGTATGAAGCCTGGCGTCGGGCCGGTTACGATCCGGGCCAGTTCGACTGGTCTCCCTGGGTCCAGCCGGGCCGGGTGCGGGTCGAAATGGGCGATCTGGAGGACCTGCTCTCCGGGTTCTCGGATTTCTTTGAGATGCTGTTCGGGGGCATGCCCCGACGGACGCGCGGATGGACCACCACCCGGATCCGGGGGCGGGATATCGAGCAGCCGGTGACGCTCACCCTGGAGGAGGCCTTCCAGGGAACCACGCGGATCATTCGCACGCGGGATGGACGCCGCCTGGAAGTGCGCATCCCGCCAGGGGTGCGCTCGGGAGCTCGCGTGCGGGTTCCCGGGGCTGGAGAGCCCGGTTATGGCGGGCCTCCGGGGGATCTGTATCTGGTGGTTGAAATCGCTCCCCATCCCCGCTTCGAACAACGGGATCGGGATCTCTACGCCACGTTGCCGGTCGATCTCTACACCGCTGTCCTGGGGGGCGAGGTTCCCTTCCGCCATCTGGATGGAAGGACCCTCATGGTTCACGTTCCGCCGGAGACCCAGAACGGCACGCTGATCCGTCTGCGGGGAGAGGGCATGCCTTCCCCTCAGCATCCGGGCGAACGGGGAGACCTTTACCTTCGGGTCTCCGTGGAGCTGCCCCGCAACCTGACCCCCCGAGAACGCGAGCTGTTCGCCGAACTGGCCCGCCTGCGCCGAGGGCGCTGATGGCTCGCGCCGGTTCTGCCGCTCCCCTTCGCTTCTTGGGCGGGCCGCCCATTATTGGCTCATTCTTCTCAGGAGTGAAGATCGATGGGCTCACGAATCCGGGAAGGGTTATGGATCTTCATCGCGGGGATCCTCGCGCTGAGCGGATGCCGCTCGCTCCCCCTGCGGGAACTGATTTTCATCACGCCCACACCAGGATCTGGCAGCGTCATCGTTGTTCCGGCAGGGCCTTCGCCGACGCCCCCACCGATCCCACCAGGGCTTGACGAGGAGGAGCAGCGCCTGATCGCCATCTACCAGAAGGTCCTGCCCTCGGTGGTGAACATCGATGTGGAGGGAACAGAAGCCTCTGCCTTCGGGAGCGGATCGGGTTTTATCTATGACACCCGAGGACACATCGTCACCAACAACCACGTGGTGGAATTCGCTGAGGAAATCTGGGTGACCTTCTACGATGGGACCGTAGCGAAAGCCCGCGTGGTAGGGCGGGATGTCTTCAGCGATCTGGCCGTGATTCAGGTGGATGCGCCCCCGGAGCTCCTGCGCCCTGCCGAGCTGGGGGACTCGGATGCCCTTCGGGTTGGCCAGAAGGTGGTGGCCATCGGAAATCCCTTCGGCCTGCGGGGGACGATGACCCTGGGGGTGATCAGCGCGCTGGGCCGTGCTCTGGAGACCCCCACCCGCTTCCAGATCCCGGATGTCATCCAGACCGACGCGGCGATCAATCCGGGCAACTCTGGAGGGCCTCTGGTGGATCTGCAGGGGCGGGTGATCGGCGTCAATTCGGCTATCCGCACGGATTCCAGTGCGACGGGGATACCGGCCAACATCGGCATCGGGTTCGCGATCCCGGTGAACACCGTCAAGCGCGTGGTCCCCCAGCTGATCCAGAACGGCCGGGTTCGCTATCCTTACCTGGGGATCACATCCACAGGCGCCATCTCGCTGGCGGAACTGCGCGCGCGAGGATACGATGTCCCCACCACCCGTGGCGTCCTGATCCAGGAAGTGGTTCCCGATGGTCCGGCTGCCCGGGCTGGCCTGCGGGGCGGCACCCGTGAGGTTCGGGTTCGGGGGGCACGCATTCTGCTGGGCGGGGACATCATCACCGCCATCGATGGTCATCCCGTCTCGTCCTTCGACGAGCTCGTCTCTTACCTGGTGAATCACACCGAGGTTGGCCGGACCGTGACCTTAACGATTCTGCGAGATGGACAGGAAAGGGAGGTCCGGGTGACGTTGGGCGAACGGCCCTCGCCATGAGGTCGGTGTACCCTGATCGGGACTTCCTCAACCTGGAGAGGAGGATACGGAGAGATGCGACGCTCGATCTGGTGGATCCTGGCAGGGATCGTGCTCTTTGTGGGGGGCTGTGCGGTCATCACCGCGAGCGCCCTCCTTTGGGCCCGGTCCGCCCTCACCCACCCATCCGGTGAGGCGACCCTCCCACCATCCGGAGGCACCACCGCTCCTTCCCCAACCCCCACCCCTATCCCTCCCGGAGTTCTGTCGGAAGCCCGGGCGCTGGAGGCGGCGTTCATCTCGGTCTATCAGCGGGTCAGCCCTTCTGTGGTGCACATCACCACCCGGGCGACCGCCTTCGATCTCTTCCGGGGCCCTGTCTACCAGGA
The DNA here is from genome assembly GCF_034432235.1 of Thermoflexus sp. Lineage (NCBI taxonomy): Bacteria > Bacillati > Chloroflexota > Thermoflexia > Thermoflexales > Thermoflexaceae > Thermoflexus > Thermoflexus sp. The sequence continues at coordinate 17,724 of NZ_DAOUCJ010000107.1, forward strand.
AGGCACCGGGTCCGGCTTCGTGTGGGATACCGAAGGGCACATCGTCACCAATAACCATGTGGTGGAAGGCGCGGACCAGATCGAGGTGATCCTTGCGGATGGCACCACGGCCTCCGCCACGCTGGTGGGAGCGGATGCGTATAATGATCTAGCCGTGCTGCGGATCCGGGTACCCCGAGAGAAATTGATCCCGGTGATGCTGGGGGATTCCTCGCGATTGCAAGTGGGGCAATGGGTGATCGCGATCGGGAATCCCTTCGGCCTGGACC
>NZ_DAOUCJ010000108.1 GCF_034432235.1 Thermoflexus sp.
CGCTCCGGGCGGAGGGCGAGATAGGCCTCCCGCCCAGCGGATATCCTGGCATCCGGGCTGATCCGCAGGGCTCGCTCCTTCCAACGGAAGATCCCATCGGCTTCCATCCAGCCGGGAAGGAGGTTCATCGTCCCCACGAACATGGCCACAAACGGGGTGCGTGGCGAGTTATAGATCTCAACAGGGGTTCCCACCTGCTCGATCCGCCCCATATTCATCACCACCACCCGATCGGAGAGGGCCAGCGCCTCCTCCTGATCGTGGGTCACATAAAGCGTCGTGATCCCCAAAGTCTTCTGGATCCTGCGGATCTCCCCACGCAGCTCCTCCCGGATCTTGGCGTCCAGGGCGGAGAGAGGCTCGTCCAGCAGGAGGACCTTCGGGCGCATGGCCAGGGCCCGCGCCAGGGCAACGCGCTGCCGTTGACCCCCTGAAAGCTGATATGGATAACGATCCTCCATACCCTCCAGATGGACCAGGGCCACCATCTCCTGAACCACTCGGTCTTGCTCCTCCCGCGGCCGGCCCCGGATCATCAGAGGGAAAGCAATGTTCTCCGCAACGGTCATATGAGGGAAGAGAGCATAGGTCTGAAACACCATCCCGATCCCACGGCGCTCAGGAGGCACATCGTTCAGCACCCGATCGTCCACCAGGATGCGACCCGCGTCGGGGCGCTCGAAACCGGCGATGCAGCGCAAGACCGTGGTTTTGCCACACCCGGAGGGGCCAAGCAGAGAGACCAGCTCCCCCTCGGCCACTTCCAGGCTGAAATCCTGCACAGCCACCACCCGACCGAACCGTTTGGTCAATCCCTCGACCACCACGCGCGCCATGCTCCCTATTCCCCCCGCAGCTGGCGCACGATCTCCATGAACGACCGCACCCGTTCCGGATCCACCGGGTTCCAGGTGATGCCATCGACCTTCAGGCTGGAACCCACAATCACCCCGTCCGCATAAGGCAGCAGATCCGCGATGTTGTCATGGCGGGCACCCGTGTTGATGAACACCGGGATCGATCCCACTGCCTCCTTCACCGCCCGCAAATCCTCCGCCCGGACCGGCACGCTGGTCATGGGCCCTGAAACACAGATGGCATCGGGAAGACTGGAAAAGGCCACGGAGCGAGCCACCTCGGCCAAGGGCCGGCTCCCCATCGGGGCGGCGAACTCGGCGTTGATGTTGAAAAGCAGCCGCACTCCCTCCGCGCCGATCGCCCGACGGTAACGCAGGACTTCCCCCGCCGAGGGGCTCCAGAATCCCATATCGCTGGCGTAAACGCCCGTGAAGACCTCCCGCACGAATCGGGCGCCTGTGGCGTGCGCAACCGCCAGAGCGGCGAAGGGATCCCACAGGATATCAATCCCAAAGGGCACCTGGATCTCATCACGCAATCGCCCTACCACGGCCGCCATCGCCGCCACCGTCGCCGGATCTGCTCGCAGGGTATAGGGACGATCGCTCTCATTGCAGAACATCACCGCGTCGATCCCGCCCGCTTGAAGGGCGCGCAAATCGCGCCGGGCCCATTCCAGGATCCCTTCCATCCCTTTCTCCGCATCGTAGAGCGGAGCCCCGGGCAGGGCCGGCAGATGCACCATCCCGATCACCGGCTTGGAGACCCCGAAGACCTCCTGCAACCAGGACATCGAGCCGCTCCTGCCTGAGGGTTTTCGCCTGCTGCCCATAGGGACTCAGGCGCGATGGGCCGCGCGGCTCCGCCGGCCAGCCGCGCGATCCTCCGTGACCGGCACCACCCGCACCTCCACGCCCAGCTCTCGCAACCGGTCGACGATCTGTGGATCCGCCCCCGCATCGGTGATCACCCGGTGCACCCGCTGGACCGAACAGATGGCGGTGAAGGAGATGTGGCCCAGCTTGGTATGATCGGCGAGGACGACGATCTCGCGGGAGCGCTCCAGAAAGACCTTCTTCACTTCCACATCATCCAAGCTGAAATCCGTGCACCCGGCTTCGGGGTCCAGACCGGCCACCCCCATGAAGAAACGGTCATAGTAAAACTGGGCGGCCATTCGCAATGCGAGGGGGCCCACGATCGAAAGCTCCTTCTTGCGCAGCTGGCCGCCCAGGAGAAACACCGAAATCTCCGTGTTGGCCAACAACTGCGCGATGGGAACGGAGGCCGTGAAGACCGTGAGGTTCCGACGGGGGCGAAGGAGACGGGCCAGCTCGAACGTCGTGGAACCCACATCCAGAGCGATCACATCCCCTTCCCGAATGAACTCCAGGGCCGCGCGAGCGATGGCCCGCTTCTCCGGCAGCTGAACCCGAGCCCGTGTTAGATAAGGGATCTCATGACCGATCCCCGGCGTGCCCAGCGATGCGCCACCCCGGGTGCGGACAATCAACCCTTCCTCCGCCATGGCCTGGAGATCCCGACGGATCGTCGGCAGAGAAACCCCCGTCAGCCGGGCCAGCTCCTCCGCCGTGGCGAAGGACCGCTCGCTCAGGATCTGGAGGATCTGCTCTCGTCGAGCCGCCTGCATGAGCACCTCCGTTCCATATATTAATCGATAATGATCGAAATGTCAAGTATCGATCAATATCAATCAGCTCCGGTGTGGGGAGGAGCTGCTCCCCTTTGCCTTTCCCCATGGATCTGGGATCCAGGGCAGAGGATGGGTAGCTAAGCTAACGGGGCCCTCATAGTGGAGATCCCTCCCCACACCGTTCAAGAGGGGTGGGGACTCGGAGGCATGGGGGCTTTGGGACGGTAGAGCAGCGGCGAAATGCCCGTTGGATAGCGAGTTCCCCCGGGGAGCTCTGGGGGCTGAACGGGACGCCTTCGATCATCCGCTCCGCCTCTCCCCGATCACCGCCCGGGCCCTCGAGGAGGCCATTTAGGGGGTGGCCCAGGGGAAGGACGAGGGGGAACGGGGGAGGAGAGCACTTCCCGGGCCCGATTCGCTCGTTCCAGAGCGCGCTCCAGCGCCGGGCGGGCGGCCGGTGGGACCCGATCGCGCAGGGCCAGGAGGATCGCCTGATGCCGCTCAATGGCCTGCAGGGCGCGCTGCCGGAGGACCGGATGATCTGGATGGCGCTCGGCCAGGAGGATCAGTCGAATCAGCAGACGGGCGGAGCGCTGAAGAACGGCCGGATGCACCGGGCGGCCCTGTCGCTGCAGCGTTTCCATCTCCTCCGAACGCCGCTCCAGCTGGCGCACCAGCAACGGGGCCGGATCTCCATGCCATTCCGCCCAGGTCAGCTCGAGGGATTCCTTCCACAGCTTGAGCCCGTAAAAGGGATCGCCCGGGAGGCTGGCTTCCGCCGCCTGCACCCCCAGCGCTCCTCCCCCGAAAAGCAGAGCCAGGATCAGCCCGGCGGTCAGCAACGCGGAAACCCATCGACGCCCCTGAAGCCATCCCCAGCCGGAGGCCCGCGAAGGCCTTGACCGCGCGATCACGCGGGCTCGCCCCTGACGAACAGCCTGCGGACGCGGGGGCGGCACGGGGACCTCCCGCAGCCGGAGGGCAGCCTCCAGCAGCGGGCGAAGCTCTGCGGCATAGGCCGGATAACGGGCCACCACCTGCTCGAGGTCAGCGCCCGCGGCCATCTCATCCAGACACCGGGCCAGGATCTCTTCAAAGGAAAGATCTTTCATAGACATCCCATCTCCTCCATCCGCCGTCGCAGGGCGGCCAGCGCCCGGTGCTGCAGCGCTTTGATGGCATTGGGCAGTTTCCCCATCAACCGGGCCGTCTCCTCTACAGAGCGCCCCTCCAGAAAACGGTGAAACAGCACGTCCTGCTGATCGGGCGTTAACCTCTGCATGGCTCGCCGGATGCAATCCCACTGGGCCTGCGCTTCGATCTGCTCGATATCCTCCTCCCCACCCGGGGCGCGCTCCGGATCCTCCAGCGGCGTCGCTACGGTGCGCGGCTGCGCCCGGTAGTAATCCGTCAACAGGTTTCGGGCGATGGTATACAGCCAGGCCAGAAACGGACGCCCCCGCGCCCGATATCGGGGCAGATGCTCCAGCATCCGCACGAAAACTTCCGCCGTCAGATCTTCGGCAAGCTCCTGGTCCTCCAGCCGGATCCGAAAGTAGCGATAGATGGGGAGATAATAGCGATCATAGAGCCACCCCACCGCCTCGGGATCGCCCCCCTGCGCCCGACGGATCATCTCCGGTTCAACAGCGGCTTCCTCCAGATGAACCGAACGCGCCTGAACAGGAGCCATTTTCATTGAAATCCTTTCCTACTGCATTTAACGGATATCCGGCTCGAACGTTACGAATCGGATTCGGATACGGAACATCTGGAGACCCGGAGTTCGCCTTCGGCAGACTCCCTCCGGTTCCTCACCCTCCTTAGGAAACCCCCGGGGAGGGCTGGTGGGTTTGGCTCTTTGACTGTAGACTCTATGAGGGAAAAAGAAAAATCCCTAAGGGTGAGCCAAGGGTGAGCCGGGCGAGGCGATCCTCCACCCACGAGCCTCAGATCCTGGGGGGAGGCATCCGTCCTGAGCGCACGGATCCCGCAGCTCCCTATCCCCGAACATCCGAGAGGAGGCTCCCATGGCGATGAACCAGGCGCTCCGCGAGGCCATGAACGACCAGATCCGCCACGAGCTCTATTCCGCCTATCTCTATCTCTCCATGGCCGCCTACTTCGAAGCGCTGAACCTGCCCGGGTTCGCCCACTGGATGCGGGTGCAGGCCCGCGAGGAAGTGGGCCATGCGATGAAGTTCTTCGACCACCTCTGCGATCGAGGGGAGCGCGTCATCCTGCAGGCGATCGAACAGCCTCCCGTGGATTTCTCCTCTCCTCAGGAAGCCTTCGCCCAGGCTCTCCAGCATGAGCGCCGGGTCACCGGCCTCATCCGGAACCTCTACCAGATCGCCGTCCGCGAGAACGATCCTTCCAGCCTGCCCCTGCTCCACTGGTTCCTGGAAGAACAGATCGAGGAGGAGAAAAGCGTGGAGCAGATCCTGGAGGCGCTCCGGCGCATTGGGGAGGATGGGACAGGACTGGTGATGATGGACCGGGAGCTGGCGCGGCGGGAGGCCGAATGAACCGGCACGATCCTCCGGAGGATCTCTAAGGGCTAAGGCCATGCGGAAACCCCTTTTCTTCATCGGGACGCTCTTCTGCCTCGCTTTCCTGGGGGCATGCCGTCGGGGTCCGGCTTCCCCCTCGCCAGCGATCACCCCCTCATCCCTCCCTTCCACCCTGCGCTTCACCCCGCCGCCTGCGCCCTCGCCGTCTCCTACCCCAACGGCGGCGCTCGTCCCGCCTTCCCCCACTCCGTCGGCCTCCCCGCCCTCCTCCACCCCTTCCGGATCCTTCCCGCTTCGGGTGGAGGTGGTGGCCACCGGGCTGGAGGTGCCATGGGCGCTGGCCTTCGCGCCCGACGGCCGGATCTTCGTCACGGAACGCCCCGGGCGGATCCGGGTCATCGAAAACGGCCAGCTCCGCCCGGAGCCGGTGGCCGTCCTCCCCGTGGCGGCGACCGGCGAGGGGGGATTGATGGGCCTGGCCCTGGATCCGAACTTCGCTCAGAACGGCTATCTCTACGTCATGTATACCTACCGGGCCGAGGGCGCGCTGCGCAACCGGATCTCCCGGCTCACCCTGCGGGGAAACACAGCGGGGGAGGAAACGATCCTGATCGATGGGATCCCGGGCGCGGGCATTCACGATGGCGGACGGCTGGCCTTCGGCCCGGATGGCAAGCTCTATGCCACCACCGGCGACGCGGCCCAGCGGGAGCTGGCCCAGCGGCTGGACAGCCTGGCCGGGAAGATCCTCCGTCTGAATCCGGACGGATCGATCCCCGCCGACAACCCGTTCCCGGGCTCCTACGTGTATTCCTACGGCCACCGCAACCCCCAGGGCTTAGCCTGGCATCCCACCACCGGCCAGCTCTACAGCACCGAGCATGGACCCTCCGGCGAGATGGGGTTATGCTGTCTGGACGAGCTGAATCTCATCCGTCCGGGGGGCAATTACGGATGGCCCCGGGTGACGGATGCGCCGGGGGATCCCCGTTTCGTGGATCCCATCCTTCATAGCGGGCAGGACACCTGGGCGCCGGCGGGCATGGCGTTCGTCACCGGCGAGCGGCTCGCGCCGTGGAAAGGCCATCTGTTCTTTGGAGCCCTGCGCGGACAACACCTGCACCACGTGGTGCTGAGCCCGGATGGGAAGGCCGTGATTTTCCATGAGGAGCTCTTCCGCGGGGAATTCGGACGGATCCGGGATGTGGTGATGGGCCCGGACGGCGCCCTCTACTTCACCACCAGCAACCGGGATGGCCGGGGACGGCCCATGCCCGGCGATGATCGGATCCTGCGGATCGTGCCAGGGCCTTAGTTACCCGCAGGGCAACTGCAAACAGTTGCCCTACTTCCACTGTTGTAGTATGAGTAGCGTTCCCATCACCGGGGATGGGTTAACCTGGCTCCGCTGGCGAGGCCCCTTTCAAGGCAGCGGCCGCCAGGGCCTGAAAGAATTCCAGGACCCCCACACCGGTCACGCAGGAGGTCTCAAAATACGGCGTGCCCCATGCCCGGGCGAGGGATTCCGCTTCCCAGCGGGAGATCTCCCGGGGCAGATCCGCTTTGTTGCCCACCAGGAGAACGGGGATGGACCCGAGGTGGCTCCGGAGCTCCTGCCACCATCTTAGAAGCTGGTAAAAGGAGAGGCGGTTGCTCAGATCGAAAACCAGGGCCCCGGCCGCGGCACCCCGATAAAAAAGATCCCGGAGGGCGGCAAAACGCCGCTGCCCCCCGACATCCCACACCACCAGGCGCACGGCCATCCCCTCGACCTCCACCGGGCAGATATGGATGTCCACCCCGATGGTCATATGACGGCGGGGGTCGAAGGCTCGCTGCAGATAAAAGGCCGCCAGGGAAGTCTTGCCGACGGTCGCCTCCCCGACGAGCAAGACCTTCCGCACGGCGATCGTCGGCCTCTGCTCCCCTGATGGAAAGGGGAGCATCGCCTCCAGATCCGATGCCGGGGAAACCGCTGGGAGGATCCAATCCCAGGGCCCTGCGGGGGCCCTGCGGGGGGCGGAAACCTGGGCGCTCAGCTGGATCAGGAGGGGGCGCGGCTCTGTCCGCTTCCAGCTCTCCAGCCATCCCTCCGGAACGCCCTCCACAGCGACCAGGACGGCGTCCGGAGGCTCCTCCTGAATCGGCTGGGCGAGGGCCTCGCTCGGGGAAAGAGCCAGGATCTCCCAGCGCGACGCGGCGGACTCCAGGAACCCCGCGTAGCGGGCCAGGTCCGCTGTCTCGATCACCAGAAGGATCCGCCGACGGGGAGCCATTATCCCCTACCTCAGAACAGCATGTCCGTGAGGTCTCGCTCGCGGAGCAGACGCCGGCGCCAGGCGTGGATCTGGGGGACGATGAAGGGGAGCAGCCGCATGCAGTAATAAGGGGGGATGATCGGGATGCCCACCAGATCCCCGAAGGTGATCAACAGGAAGAGGTGCTCCATAGACCCTCTCTGGCGGAGGTTCGCCCGCACCATATCATGCAGGGCCATCCCGTAAAGGATCTCCCCGATCGCCCGTCCCAAACGGCGCACCGGCTCCAGACGCATCCTGGCTCCTCCTAGTCCTCCCTTCGCGGCCGAAGAAATCTCCCTAAGACCAGGCCGGCCGCTGCCGGCGAGCCTCAACCCCCCATCATCCGATGGCCATATCCGGACGCGGTCCTTCCTCCGGCCGAATGGGGGCCTGATACCAGCGCACCGCGTCCCCCAGGCGAGCGCGTATCTGCCAGCCCAGGCTTTTAGGGGCTGTCTCAATGGCCTGCCGCAAGCGCTCCAGGCGTTCGCGAACGCGCCCCCGCGCCGGCTCCTCCCACCCCTCGATCTGCCGGGCCGTCCGCTCCAGGTTCATGGTAACCGTCCGATACCACCCCCAATCCTCTGCACAAAGCCCAGCGATCACCCGCAGATCCACCGCTTCCGGTTGCTCTCCCTCCACCACCTCATGGTCCAGCAGCATGACCGCGATCTCCAGCAGCTCGGCTTCTCCGGCCTCCACTGCCTGGAGGCGGGAAAGGAGGAGCCAGGTGGGTGGCAGGGCGATCTCCTCACGGCTGAGCGCCGCTGCGAACTCCATTCGGTGATACATCTCATAGGCATCCAGGAACACGTCGACAGGCCAGCCGGTCTCCGGCTTGCGGAAATGAAGGCGTCGGGTCCCGTAGAACGCGTTGAAGCGAGCAAACGGTTCATATCCCTGCTCTTCCATAAAAACCGCCAGGGCCTTCCCATGCCGGGAGGAGGCAGCGAGCTCCAATCCCGGATAGGAGGGCGTCGGCAGGTAACGGGCCGCGGACGGGGCGTGATAAGCGATCCCCACGCTCCCCAGCAATCGAATGGGGATCCCCCGGGTCCGCGCCGTCTCGACCAGGCGGAGCCCCTCGTTCACGAGATCCTGGATCAGGGTGGAAAGCCGGAGGGCGCCCGTCCGGGATGCGCGGGGTTTACGGGGAGCTGTCGGTTGCTCCTTCAAGGCGGCGCTCAGCGATCGGATCACCGGCTGGAGGGCGAGATCGAGCAAAGGCCGGTTGATCGAGCGGGCACAGCAAACGCCTAAGATCCCTCCGGGGATCCGCCGAAGGATGAGACGTCCTCCGACGAAGCACAATTCCACCTCGGGCACTCGCCGGCGGGAGGCCTCCAGAGCGCTGAAGGTTCGAGTGATAATCCGCGCCGCCGCCGTCAGGGTCTCCGCAGAGTAACGCGCGGGGAGCGTATTCCCCTGAACGGCCCCTTCTTCGTGAAGCAGGAAGGCCCCCTCCACCCCTGGAATGGTATTCACCTCCTGCAACAGCTCTTCGAAGGCCATCCCCTCTCCTTTCGGGATCCGAAGAGCAGCTGTTTCCGGATCGAATAGAGCCCCGCAAGCCCATGACAGGCCGGCTTCCTCGGGTTCGCCCCCTCCCCATCCTCATCCCGCTTCACAGGGTGAGGAGAGGTCGATCCGTCATCCAGCTTAATGGAAAAGAAGCGGGCTGATCGCCTCAGGCCAGGCGGGCCAGCGCCTCGGAGAGGACCAGGGCCGGCGAGGCCTGGGGGGAGAGCACCAGGCCGATCATGAACGGCGAACGCGGGAGGATCAGAAGCCGCCGCTGGGACTCCGAGACCACTGCATGTTCGAAAGCGCCCATGGGGAGAAGATCCGCTATGGCCGCCGCCGCCGCCGATAGATAGACCGTAATCGCCCCTTCCACCTCCCCTTTCCCCTCTGGAACCTCCGCGGCCATCACCACCCCATCCGGGCTACAGATCACCGCGCCGAGGACTCCTTCGATCGAACGGAGGCGAGCGATCCATTCCGAGGGGGAAGGAATCGCCGCGCTGGCCGCATCCGCGGAACGAGCGGCCCGGCGCATGCCCTCCAGCAAGAGTTCCTGCCAGGGACGATACAGAGTGCGCTCGGGGCTGCGGACCTCATCTTCCAGCGTGAACTGCCCCTCCGTCCATCCCAGCAATCGCCACAACGCGGGTTCCCCTTTGAGATCCCCGCAAACCGCATGGACGATCTCACCATCGGAGAAATAGATCTCGCCCTCCCATTCGCCATGCCGGAGCTGAAGTCGCGCGGATGCGCGAGACCGGCATCCGGTTTCGATCAGCGCGGCCAGCGGGATCTCCCGCAAGCTCCCGGTGGTTGCCATCGCTACCCTCCTCACTCCCATCCTCACGGGCGATCGTCCCGCGGGAGAAGGTCAGGGCGCTCGCCCCGATCGCTCCAGATAGAGACCGCAAAGTGGGAGCTCCAACCCAGGTGATCCCTCATCCCATATGGAGGCCTCGGAGCTCACGGAGATGAGGACTTAGAGGTTGCAGAATGAAGGCCGTTTCCCCACCCCGGCACGCCTCTATATCAAGCCCTGAGGACTGGGCCTTACAGGATCACCGGCAGTTCCGCGAACCTGCATGGGGTCGGCTCCTTCCTTTCCCACTCCTCGCGCCGAGAAAAAAGAGGAAACAGGACATTTACGGTTTTTATTTTAAAACCGCCTGCTCAAAAAGAAAAGTTGTGGAACACGATGGGCTGTCGGCGCTTTGCGTGGTCTGGCGGAGAACCGGTTCCCTCTTTCCCATCAGCCCCGGGGCTGCGGGTTCGTCTTCCCCGAGCGCGGGGAAGGCAGCCGGGAGGCCCTGGGTGCCCCTGCCCCTCCCCAATCGGAGAGGGGCCGTGCCCGGATGGCCGCCCCTGGCGCAAGGTTTACTACAATTAGAGGCGACCTCTAAGGGAGGCCCGGTGATGAACCTGCAGCGATACGAACTTCTCAGCGGGGAAGAAGCGCGGCGGATTCTGGAGGCGCGCCGTCTGGCGATCCTCCCCATTGGGGCCATCGAAGCCCACGGACCCCATCTCCCGGTCGGCACCGATAACCTGCTGGCCCAGGCGATCGCCGAACGGGTAGCGGAACAGGTGGGAGGCGTGCTGTTGCCCCTGATCCCCTACGGTCAGGTCTGGTCCCTTCAGGATTTCCCCGGATCTCTCTCCATCTCCAGCGAGACTCTGGTCAGCCTTCTGGTGGATCTGGGGCTGAGCCTTCAACGGCAGGGAGCGGCGCTGGTGGCGGTGATCAACGGCCACATCGGCAACGGGGCTGCTCTCCAGGCCGCCGCCCGCCGTCTCTACCAGCTGAAGGGCCCAGTAATGTATGTCTTCACCTATCCCGGGATCGGCGAGGCCGCTTCGCGGATCTGTTCCTCCCGACCCATGCCCGGCGGCTACTTCCACGCCGACGAAATCGAGACCTCCCTGGTTCTGCATATCGCCCCTGAGCAAGTGCGTCGGGATCGGATGATCCGCGAGGAGCCTCAGCTCCCCCCCGACTTTCTCTACCGCCCGGTTCCCTGGACGGAGATCACCCGCACCGGCATCCTCGGCGATCCCACCCTAGCCACTGCGGAGAAAGGGGAGTCCCTCCTCGAGGCCATCGTGGAGCAGATCGTATCCGTCCTCCGCTTCGCCCTGCAGCGACTTGGATGAAAGCAGAGGGGCCAGCTCCCCAGAGCTGGCCCCTCTCCATCGCTTCCTGCTCTTCGGGAGCCATCAGCGTCCCAGGATGCGACCAATGAGGGCGATCAGCAGAGGCCAGAGCACATAGTCTGTGTCCGAGGCCCAGCTGAAGAAATCGCCGATGGCGAACCCCAGCACCGGCCACATCAGCGCCTGGCCCACGCCCATCAGCACCCCGGCGACCACGCCGCCCAGGATGGCGCCCGGGATCCCCCAGTATTTATTCCCATACACGCCGGCGGTGGCCCCATGGAACCACACCGACATCGTGGGGGCGAAGATGAAGAACGGATAGCGGGCTCCTGCGAAAAGAAGGGAAACCAGGACCATGGTCAGCATCCCGATCAGGCCTCCGTAAGCCATGGAGACCTGACCGTAAGGGAAGAAGAGCGGGCAGTCCAGGGCGGGGATGGCCCCGGGGACGATGCGCTCGGCGATGCCCTTGAAGGAGGGGATCAGCTCGGCGATGATCATCCGCACGCCCATGATCAGGATAGCGAAGCCGGCGGCGAAGTTCAACGCCTGCAGCAGGACCCAGATGATGGGATGCTTGCCCGCTTTGGCGGCCGCCTCCACTACGAAGCTCACGTTCAGAGCGGCCATGATAAGATAAACCACCAGGAAGGTGGCCGCCATCAGCAACATGGGCTCCCGCAACCATTCAAGCGCTCGCGGGAAGCGGAGGGCCTCCATGTCCCCTATGCGCTGCTTCCCTCCCCGTGAAAACAGGCGCGCCAGCCATGCCGTAACCAGCACGGTCAGGGAGGAAGAGTGGCCCAGGACGAACCCGCTGCCCTCATTCACGAAGAGATCAAAGCGATGGGTATACCAGGGCTGGATCGTCTGATAAAGGCCGGTGAACAGGCTGGCCACAATCACCAGAGCGGCCCCCTCCAGCCCCAGGGCATACCGGAAAGCGGAAACGAAGATCACCGCGTTCCAGAAGATGAGATGGCCGGTGAGATAGATGTACTTAAACCCCAGGCCGCCGAGGAACCGCGTGAGGAGCACGTTGATGAGGAAGGCGAAGAGCATGACCAGGCCGATCTGGATCCCGAGCTCGCTGATGATCTTCTGGGTCCCGATCTGGATCTGGACCGGCGGCAGGCCCAGGGTTTTCCCGGCCAGCTCCCCGAGCGGGAGCAGCGCCTGGACCATCAGGTTGACCCCTGCCAGGAGGATCAGCAACCCGATGGCCGTCTTGAGGGTTCCGGAGATCGTGCGCTCGACCCGTTCCCGAAGCAGGAGGAAGCCCAGCAGGGCGATCAGCCCCAGGAACAGGGACGGCTCCTGCATGAACTTCTGGATAAATTCCAGAATAGCGCGCAAGGTCTCCATGGTCACCTCCTATGGGGAATCCTGAAGGATGGAACGCAAATACTCCTTCCACTCCTCGGGGGTGCCCAGGCGCGCAGCCGCTTGCGTGAGATCGCCGGCCCGCGCCAGCAGGTTCGCCAGCTGACGCAGCAAATCGATGTGCGCCGATCGATCCGGAGTGGCGAAGGCGATCAGAACGCGAACGGGATCATTATGGGAGCCGAACCAGACCCCCTCCCGAACGACCACCAAGGAAAGACCCAGGCCCTTCGCCCCATCCTCCGGGCGGGCGTGGGGAATGGCTACGCCGGGAGCGATAGCGATGTATGGGCCGAGCTCCTGGCAGGTTTGGATCATATGCTCCACATACGAAGGAGCCACCAGGCCATCGGCAGCCAGGAGCTCCCCGCTGATCCGGACCGCCTCCGCCCATTCGCCCACACGCTCCAGAATACGGATGCGCCCGTCCAGGGCCTCCAGGAAATCCAACGCGTTATCCCTCCAGCCGCCGCACAGCGGCCAACAGCTTCTCCTGGATCTCGGCCTTGTTCCCGTAGTTCGTAACCGCTACGATCTCCCGCGCCCGGGCCCGCTGGCGGAACATCTCTGCCAGATCCGGACCGGTGACGATGATGTCGGCGGTGATCGTGGGCGCGAGGGTTGCATCCGCCGTCTCCACCACCGCGGGGATGCCCGCCTTCCTGAGGATCTCCTCCACCGTCATCTTCAGGTAGAGGGCTGTCCCGGTCCCCAGCCCGCAAGCCGCCACGACCCGAATCGGTGGCTTCCCGCTCACCGCCCACCTCCTCCTACTCGCGCTGGAGATCCCAACTTCCCCTTGTTCCGACTACACCCTCCCATCTATGCGATGGCAAGGGCGCGCGCCGGATTGTGGATCAGGAGGTCCTGGATTGCCTCCTCGGACACCCCCTCTGAGCGCAACCATGGGATGAAACGCCACAGGATATAAGTGAGCCCCGGGCCGCCCCCCGTTCCATAACTGGGCCAATAGGATTTCCGGGCCATGTCCCCGCCCAGCACAATCTGCTTCCCGTAACCCTCGGCGATCAGCCGTCGGATGAACTCGATCCGGAGGCGATCCGGGGCGTATTTTTCCTTGCCGATCTGGTCATAGCCCAAATAAACCCCTGTGCGGGCGAGGGCCAGGTGATACTCCCACTCCATCCGACGATCGACATGGCCGATGATCACCCGGGCCGGATCCACCCCCTCGGATCGCAGGAGGGCTACCTGCTCCAGGCCCATCGTGCCCGCCTCGGTATGGGTGGAGATCGGGGCACCCGTGAGGCGATGGGCAAGAGCAGCGGCCCGAAAAACTTTCTCCTCGTTCGGCGTGATGCAATTCAGGCTGCTGCCGGCCTTAATGACACCGGCACGGATCCCTGTCCCGTCAATGCCCTCCACGATCTCCCGCATGAACCGCTCGGCCAACTCGTGAACGGAACGACCCTCCACCCAGGGGCCAGAGAAGGCTTCCTTATGATGACCGGTAACGGCGATGAGATGCACGCCCGTCGCCTGAGAGATCCGATACAGGGCCTGGACATCGCGACCGTAGTCCGGCGGGGACATCTCCACCAGCGCCTGTCCGCCCGCTTCCCGGAACCAGCGCAACTCCCGGATGGCAACGTCCTCGCGGTCCAGAATGAGATCCGGATCCTCTACCGGAGGCCGGCAGAAGACATGCTCATGGGCGTAACAAATTCCCAGGGATTCCGGCGGGATATCACCGGCTACTGTCCGGATGACCGCCACAGCTCCCCCTCCTGGGCACGGCCTCCCATTGAAGTTCACGACAGGATAGCGGCCAGGCCTCCCGTTGTCGCCTCCCGAGCGAGGGCCAAAGCCTCTCGGGCCCTGCGAACCAATTCCTCTTTCTTTCCCTCGCGAATTAGCTGACGATCCGCCAGCCAGGTGCCGGCGCAGGCAAGCACGTTGGGCAAGCGCAGATAATCGATGAGATTTCCCGCCTGGATCCCTCCCGTGGGGATAAAGCGGGCGTGCGGGAAAACCGGCGCCAGGGCTTCAAGGACCTGCACCCCACCCATAGCCTCCGCCGGGAAGAATTTGAACACCTCCCATCCCTGCCGCCATGCGGCCATGATCTCCGTGGGAGTCGCCACCCCGGGGATCAGGAGAACCCCATGCTCACGGCACCAACAGCCCAGCTCCGCCTCCCACCCCGGGGAGACCAGAAACTCCGCGCCCGCCGCCACCGCCTCCTCTGCCTGCTCTGGGGAGAGAATCGTCCCAGCACCGATCCGTATGAGCGGATAGGCTTGCCGCAGGTATCGGATCACCTCCGGGGCCGCCGGAGTGCGAAAGGTGACCTCCAGCGCCGGGATCCCTGCCTCTTGCATGGCGGCTGCCAGGACGCAAGCTTCCTCTTCGTTTTCCAGGACCGCCACCGGGATCACCCGCGCCCGGGCGAAGGCCTCCAGCACCTTCCGGAATCGCTCCGCCATCGCGTGGCCGTCCGTCCTTGCGCTCATGGGGATTCTCGAAGATGGAGATTCAGCGCTTCCGTAGCCGCCCCTTTATCCGTGATCAGGATGTCGATCAGGCCGCTGCGCAGGGCCGCCAGGATCGCCTGCGCCTTCACCAGGCCACCGGCCACTGCGATCACACACGGGATGCGGCGGATGTCCTCCAGGGTCAGGCCGATCGTCCTCTGATCGAAAGGCGTGCTCACCGGGAGACCCTTTAGATCCAGATACCGCGCGCAGATATAGCCCACTGCGCCCCGCCGGCGCAGCTCCGCCAGATCCTCATCGGACAGATATCCAGCGCGCTTCAAAGAGGAGGCCTCCGCATGAGTCGTCCCAATGCCGACCAGCAACAGGTCCGCGCTTCGAGCCAGATCCAGGACTTCCTTGATAGCCCGCTCCTCCAGCAGACGTTGGGCGACCTCTTCGCGCTCCACCATCACCGGGGCATGCAAGTAATACCCCTGAGCCCCCAGGGTCTCCGCCAGCTTGCGGACGATGGAGGGGCTGTCACACGGCTGGCGCCCTCCCAGCGCCCCCAGACACTGGACGATCCGCAGCCGCGGATAGGACGAGGAAGGGAGGGCCTGCACCACCTCCCACAGGGTGACTCCCCAGGTGACAGCTACCGTCATTCCATCCCGGAGGTGGGGAAGCAGCTCCATAGCGGCCAGCCTTCCGAGCTGGCCCAGCAGCTCCCGATAGGAGGAGTTCTCCGCATCCAACACGCGAGCGCCCTGCAGGGAGAAGGCTTCCATGAGGCGGCTTTCCAGAGGGGAAACGGTTTTTACCGGCCACTGGATGTGGATCTGAACGATGCGCCTGCGCCGCGCCTCGCTGAGGAGACGGGAGACCATCGAACGGCTCAGGCCCAGCCGCCGGGCGATGCGACCCTGATCCCAGCCGCGTTGATAATACAGGCTGGCCACATAGGCCAGGAGCTCCTCGCGGGTCGGAAACGGGTAGGATGTCTTCCGTGGCATCTCCACCCCGCACGCGGAGAGGGAACCCCGGCCCACCTCTAGGGCCCCCACCCCTTTCCGCTTTTGAGCAAATGTGCACTTCTCTCAATTTCGTTCAATAGCGATTGTAAGCCGAATTCCCCCGCATGTCAACCCCTTCGGCTCCTCCAGGGCGAGGCAAGTCAGGGGCCAGCAGCTCGGAAGGCGCGCTGGAAGGCCTTGGAGCGGCCCGCTCGGGATCCCCCATCCGCTTCAAAGAGAGGCGGAGCGCGCAGATCCCTCCGATCCAGGAGCCGATCCCTGCAATGGACCATGATGGCGGGCCCATGCGCGCCGCCAGGCACCCGCCAGTCCGTGGGGAAAAGCCAGCACCACCATCACATAGAAAAGGCCGAACAGCAAGAACCAAAGAGGGCCGAACACCCGGTTAAACAGATAACCGGCGAGCTCCAGCAGCGCCGCGCCGAACATGGGGCCGCTTAAGGTTCCCACTCCGCCTACCAGGGTCATCAGCAGGGCCTGGATCGTGGTGTTGACGCTCAACAACGAAGGCGTGGCGTTTTTGTTGAACAAAGCGTTCAACGCCCCTGCCAGCGCAGCCAGCGTACCGGAGCACATAAAGGCCAGCAACCGGAAAGCCAGGGGGGAATACCCCAGTGCGACGGCGCGCTCTTCGTTCTCCCGCAACGCGATCCAGACCCGGCCGGTTGGGGAATCCACCAGACGACGCACCAGGAAATAGGCCCCCAGCATAAAAACCATGGCCAAATAGTAGAACCGCAGGCGGTGCTCCGCAGGGTCCAGCCAAGCCGGAACAGGGATGCCCTGAAGACCATCCTCGGCTCCCGTGTATTGCCGGAAATCGGTCGCTTCGCTCAGAATAAAGGCGGCCTGGGCTAACGCCAGGGTCACCATCGCCAGATACACCCCTCGTACTCGTAGAGAGAGGGCGCCGACCAGCCCGCTGATTCCCATGGCGAAAAGGGTGACCGCGAGCATGGCAACCAGCAAGGGAGCCTGGAAGTGCTTGAGCAGAATGCCGATGATGTAGGCTCCACCGCCGAAGAACAGGGCATGACCAAAGGAGAGGATCCCAGTGTAACCCATCAGGAGATCATAGCTCAGCGCATAAACGGCCATCAGATAAACGCGGATGAGCAGGCCTTGAAGAAACCGAGGCCATCCGGCCTCCACGGGCTCGCCCCGTATCCCACTCAACCAGAACGGCAACCCGGCCAGGATGACCAGGCCGGCCAGCCCCACCCCATGCCGCCGAATCCATAAGCGGAAAACAGATCCTCGCGAGAGGATCTCCTGATGGATCCCGGTGCGCTCCATCTCCATCATCCTCTCCGACGAAGGATTGGACGGTCGTCCGGTAGAATGTTGCGATTTTCCAGGCAGATATCGGATCTCTGAGATCCTCTATGGGGTCCCGCCAGGCGGAGCCAGGATTTGAGGGCGATGCGGGAACGTTCGGCCTCTGATCTTTATCCCGTCTTCTGTCCAAACAGTCCGCTGGGGCGGAGCAGAAGGATCACGGCCATGAGCAGCACGGTGGAGGCGCGGGCGATGGCTGGAGAAAAGCGGATGGCCTCCGTCAGGCCTGGAAGGGTGATCCCTACCGTGACCAGGTAATCTCCGAAAGCTCGCGCGAGGCCAACGAGAAAGGCGCCCACCGCTGCGCCGCCGTAATGCCCCATGCCCCCGATGATGACGGCGATGAAGGCCTGAAGCAGAAACTCCAGCCCCATCGCCGGGCTCAAGCCCAGGAACGGCGTGGCCACCACGCCGCCCAGAGCCGCCAGGGCCGACCCCATGGCGAACACGCCGGTGAAAAGCCGCCGCACCGGGATCCCCAGGGCTTCCACCATCTCTCGATCCTCTACCGCAGCTCGCACCGCGATGCCGATGCGGGTCCAGCGTAACAACAGGCCGATCCCTGCCCACATCGCGACCCCTACCCCGATGATCAACAACCGATAGGTGGGGAAAGGACGCCCCAGCACGTTGAAGGAGGCGCATCCCTGACGCAGCCATTCCCCAACCGATGAGGCCAGACACGGCGCAGCGAAGAGGGAGGGCCGAGGCAACGGAGCATAGTTTCCAGGCCCCCAGACCACCCGCACCAGTTCCGTGCCCACATAAGACAGGCCGAGCGTCAGGAGAACTTGATAGATGGGGCGGGCGTAAAGGGGACGGATCAGGGTGGCTTCCATCCAGGCGCCCAGGGCGCCGCCCGCCAGAGCGCCTGCCCAGATCGCCAGGAGGAATCGGAGATCTGCCGGGCTTTCCAAGATCCAGCGCTCGATCGGCTCCCGACCACTCAGCATCAGAACGCCCAGCAACAGCAAGCCGGCTGGCACCCCCCATGATCGGGAGTAGTCTCCAGAACGCGTTCGCTCCATCCCCCATCCCCCACACAATCCGGCCACCGTCATGGCGGCCATCCGGGCGAAGACCAGACCCAGCGGCTCCTGCGCAAGGGGAGTGGGGATCGCCCCTCCGGGCACTGTGCTCCCGAAGGCGACCAGCTTCCCCAGGTTGTGATTCCAGAAAGCCATGGCCCCAAACCCCACCATGCCGAATCCGGAGAGGGCGCGGGGCATCGGCATGCGGCCGGACAGGATCCGCCCGAACCTGATCCCCGCGCCCAGAGCCAGGAACAAAGGAGCCACATTGAGCAACAAGCGAGGGTTCTGGTAAACGGTCCAGCCGAGGTAAGCCCCCAGCATGAACAGCGTGCCATGAGCGAAATTAATAACATCCATCAGCCCAAAGATGAGGGAGAGGCCGGCGGCAACGAGAAAGACCAGGGCGGCCAGGGTAAGGCCGGAGAGCAGAACAGAGGCCCATACAGGCAAGGGAAGGAAAAAGGCGGGGAGTCCGATGAGGGCAAGAAGGATCAGCCCCATCGCCCATGTCCCCTTCATACCATCACCCCCAGATAGCGCTGGAGTCCCTCGCGGTCCATGAGAAGCTCGGCCATCGGCCCACTGCGCACCACCTGCCCGTCCTCCATCAGGATGTAACGATCCGCCAGGTGATGGATGGCATAAAAGTTCTGCTCCACGAGGAGAATGGGCATCTCCTCGCGCAACCGGTGAATGGTTGCCATCACCTGCTCCACCAGTATAGGAGCCAGGCCCTCGCTGGGCTCATCGATGAGAAGAAGACGGTTGTCCGGAACAAGGGCCCGGGCGATGGCCAGCATCTGCTGTTGCCCACCGGAAAGGAGGCCGGCAGGTTTCTTCAGATTACCTTTCAAATCCGGGAAAAGATGGAAGATCCAATCCGCCTTTCGAGCCAGATCTCCCCGACGCCGTTCCGCCAGCCTCAGGTTCTCTTCCACCGTGAGACTGCGAAAGATCGCCCGATGTTCCGGCACGTAGCCAATGCCCAAGGCGGCGATCTCATAGGTCGGGCGCCCCCGGAGCTCCTCCCCCAGGAACCGGATGCTTCCTTGCACGGCCGGCCAAAGTCCCATGATCGTGCGCAGGGTGGTGGTTTTCCCCGCGCCATTCCGACCCAGCAAGGCGGTCAGGCTGCCCTCCTGCACCACAAAAGAGACCCCCTTCAGGATGTGGAAGGACCCGATGAATGTGTGAACGTCCCTCAATTCGAGGACGGCATCCATGACCGTTCCCCCAGATAGGCTCGCTGAACGGCCTCATTGCGGGCGATCTCCTCCGGAGTCCCCTCGGCCAGCACATGTCCGTGATGAAGGACAGTCACCCGATGGGCCAGGCGCATCACCAGATCGATCTTGTGTTCGATCAGCAGGATCGTCCGCCCTCCCCGCTGATGGATCTCTTCAATCAGGCGGATCAGGCGAGGGATCTGTTCGATGGCCATCCCGGCTGCCGGCTCATCCAGCAGCATGAGCTGAGGTTCCTGAGCCAGCACCATGGCGATCTCCAGCCAGCGGCGATGCCCATGGGAGAGCGCGCGGGCGGGAAGATCGGCCAGCTCCGCCATGCCGATCTCATGCAGCACGGCCCAGGCTCGATCCAGATAACGATGAAGGCGAGCCGCCGGAACCCAGAAACGGAAGTTGTCGGGCCCCTGGGCCTGGGCAGCCAAGCGTACGTTCTCCAGAACGCTCAGGTTGGGGAAAACATGGATGAGCTGATAGGCCCGTCCGATCCCGAGATGCGCCCGATGATGAGGGGGGAAATCGGTGATATCCTTCCCCCGGTAGAAGATACGGCCTGCCGTTGGGCGCAGGCTTCCCCCGATCAGGTTGAAGAGGGTGGACTTGCCCGCCCCGTTCGGCCCAATGAGGGCATGGATCGTGCCGGCCTCCACCCGCAGGTCCACCTGATCGACCGCCCGCAGCCCTCCAAAGTTTTTTGTCAACCCGCGGGTCTCCAGAAGGGTCTCCCCATACATCCTTTCCCTCCCCAGCCGATCCAGGCCTCTTTGAAAGCTCCCATTCATCACGACGAGATCGACCTCCATGGCATCATCGGGAGGCGACAGCGAATCGCTCTCCGGCAACCCCTGCAGAGCAGACATGCCGGCCTTCGCTTGCCGGATTCCCCTTTCGCCTTTATGCTGGAAAAGGGTTGGTCCCGGTGAGGGCGGGCAGCATCCCACGCCCCCCGCTGCCCGCCCCTCACCCCTCAGGATTTCGGGCACCGATCCTTATAAGGTCCCTCCAGCATGCACGGCGGCGCGGTCTCCTCCGGCGAGAACTCCTGGATCAGCTCAAAGAATCGGAACTGGGGATCCTTAGGATCCTTGAGACGGACCAGATACATAGGCTGCAGGGCGACGTGATCGTAGGGCCGGATGATATAGGTTCCTTTGGGGCCCTGAAAGGTCATGCCCTCGAAGACCGGGATGAGGGCATCGGCCCGGGCGTCACCGTTCGTCTTTTTCAACCCCTCGATGACCATGATTGCCGCGGCCATGCCGCCTGCTGTGAAAAGATCCGGCGGCGTTCCGAACTTCTCCCGGTGGCGCTTCACCAGCCAATCGTTGATCGGGTTCTTGGGCAGGGTGTAGTGATAGACGCTCACCCCCACCGCTCCTGTGGCGAAGGCATAGCCGGAGGCAATGCTCTGGTTGTCGCCCATCCCGGTGGCCACCGTCATCTTCTGGAAAACCCCGAGGTCCTGCATCTGCTGGAAGAGGGGCACGAAGCCCGCGCCCGCCCAAGTCACGATCAGGACCTCCGCTTTGGCATCCAGCACCCTTTGGAGGTAGGGTGTGAAATCCGTGGTCTCCAGCGGGATAAAGATGGCCCCTGCCCCTTCCGGCGTGTCGTTGATGGTGAAGCGGCCGCCCAGGCTTTTGACCACATTGTAGAAGGCGCGAGCGGAGCCATGGCCGAAGGCGTAGTCGGGAGCGATCTGCACGAAGGTCTTGCCCATCCCGATCAGCGCCTTGCCCATCGTCAGCGCATCCTGCACGCTGGTCCGGCTGGTCCGGAACGTGTAGGGGTTGAAATTCTTCCCGGTGATATCCGGGCTGGCTGCCGGCTCGGCGATCAGGATGACCTTATGCTCCTCGGCCACCTTCTGGACCGCCAGGGTGACGCCGGAGCTGGGAGCCCCAACCAGAATCTCCACGCCCTCGGCCTCGATGAGCTCACGGGCCTGCGCCACCCCTTTCTCCGGATCGCTGGCGTTGTCCCGAACGATCACCTGGATCGGTCG
Source organism: Thermoflexus sp. (assembly GCF_034432235.1). Classification (NCBI taxonomy): domain Bacteria; kingdom Bacillati; phylum Chloroflexota; class Thermoflexia; order Thermoflexales; family Thermoflexaceae; genus Thermoflexus; species Thermoflexus sp. The sequence continues at coordinate 21,480 of NZ_DAOUCJ010000108.1, forward strand.
GCCGGCCACTTCCATGGTTCCACCGGTGGCGTACTCCAGGCCCAGCATAAAGCCGTTCTCCAGCATCGGGCCATAGAGGGCCAGGGAGCCGGAGCGATCGGTGAGCAGACCGATCTTCAGCGGCTTGCCGGGCTTGGGAGAGGGAGGAGGAGCGGCCGTCGGCGTGGCCGGAACAGGCGCGGCTGTCGGCGTGGGCGATGGCGTCGCCGGCGCCGCGCACGCCCCGGCCAGCAATAAAAAGACCAGCCATCCCATAACCCAGCGACGGTTCATCGGTCACCTCCAGATGGAGAATTCACGGATCATCGGCATGGCGCCGAGGATCGCCTTTCGGAGCTAACACCATAGCCTCCCCACGCAGCACCTCCTCGCCGTGCTGATTGAGGCAGCGCGTCGCCAGGGTCACGATCGGCTTATCCTTCCGGATGTCGAGCACCTCCACCACGGCAGTGATGGTATCGCCCGGGTAGACCGGGCGTCGGAACTCCAGGGTCTGGCGAAGATAGATCGTCCCCGGGCCCGGCAACATCCGTCCCAGGACGGCGGAGATCAACCCGGCCACCAGCATCCCGTGGACAACGGGTCGGCCGAAGCGGGTATTTCGGGCGAATTCTTCATCCAGATGCAATGGATTGTCATCTCCCGTCAGGGCGGCGAAGGCCTCGACATCCGCACGGGTGATGGTTTTCGTCCAGGAGGCGGTCGAGCCTACGCGGAGCTCAACCATGGGGGCCTCCCCATCGGATCACCGTGGCGCCCCAGGAGTATCCTGTCCCCGCGCTCAGCAGCACCACCACGTCGCCGTTTCGCAGGCGCCCCTCTTCCCGGGCGAGGTAAAGCCCGAGCAGAGGATCGGCGGCGGAAAGATGGCCGTAATCCGCGAGATAGACGGCCTGAGATTCCTGCAGCCCGAGCGCGGAGAGCAAGGCCTCGAAGAGGGAGCGCTTGGTGTGCAGCGGGATCAGGAAATCCGGGCCATGGCATCCGCTGCGGGCGATGGCCTCCCGGACCACTCCCACAAAATGCTCGAGAGTGATGGGATCCAGCATCGCTTTCATCCGGGCGGGATCCGTCACATCGAAAAAATGCAGCCGCCGGTCCACAGTTTCATGGCTGGGGGGGAGCACCGAGCCCCCGGCTGGGACGCGAACGAAGTCAGCGAAGCGGCCGTCCGTGAGCAGGGCGGATTCCAGAACCAGGTTGAAGGGATGGCCGCGCTGGAGCAGACAGGCCGCCGCCCCATCGCCGAAGTTGAACATGAAGCGGGCGCGATGGTTGGTGTAATCCAGCAACATGGACTCGTTGGAGGCCGCTACCAGCAGAACGCGACGCAGGGAGGGATCGGCCAGCATCATGCTTCGGGCTGCCTTCATGGCGAAGGGGAGCCCTGCTGAGGTCCCACAAATTTCGAAGGCATAGGCCCGATGGGCCCCCAGCAACGCCTGGATGCGAGGCGCAGCCAGCCACACGTAGTAATCCTTATGCATGCTCCCGAAGTAAATCAGGGCGTCCACCTCCTGGGGCGGAACTCCGGCATCCTCAAGGGCGCGCCGGCCAGCCTCAGCGGCCATCATGGAGGCTGTCTCCCCCTTGCCGGTCACATCCGCAATATGTTTCCGATTCAGCCCGAACTTGGCTCGGATGATCTCGACCGGGATGCCCGATGCCGCCGCCAGCTCCTCCGCGGTCATCACCCGCTCCGGGAGATAGACGCCCAGCCCGGCGATGCCGATCGTTGTCATGGCCATCCTCCGTGACCGAGGAATTCCCCCGATGTCATCCTCTCCGGAGCGCTCAGGCTCATCCGGCTTGCCCCCTTAAGAAGGCGTGGAGGATCTCCCGAAAGATCCCCGGCTGCTCCAGATAAGGCGTATGCCCGGCGGCTGGGATCACCTCTTCTCGATATCGACCTCCACCAGCCCGATAACGCTCCAGAACGGCCCGGGTCTGAGCGACCATCGGCTGAGGCGGATAGATCGTTTCTCCCGGCCACCCCGGGATCACCCCCAGCATGCCCAGGTAGCCGAAATCAAAGAGCGAGGTGTCGGAAACGATGGTGTCTTCCGCCCCACGAACCCAAAGGATCGGGGGTTTGGAAGCGATCATGGCCATGGCGCTCAGGTTGCAATACTTCGGGCTCATCGCGTTGTTCACCCCTCGGGTTCCCGGGGCCACCCCTGGCCAGTTCGTGGAAGACTGGAAATCGCCGGGGTAGTTCTCCTCGCCCACCGCAGTGCGCAACATGGATTCCACCAGGACGTCCTCCCGGGGATGAAGGAAAGGGGCTTTCCCATAGAAAGCGCGAAGCACCCGGCGCGGGGAAAAATCGCTCTCCTCGCTTCGATCGCCCGCCGCCAGCCGGCGCACGAACTCGGGGTTGGCCGTGCCCCCACCCGAGCCCGCATAGTCCGGCCAGCACGGCGTGCCCTCCAGATCCTTCGTGCCACCAAACCCAAAGGGCGAGAGCGGGTCGACCAGCGTGAGGGAGAGGATCCGCTCCGCGTGATCGATAGCATATTGCATAGCGATCCCCCCTCCCATCGAGTGACCGATCAGGTGGAAACGCGTCAGGCCAAGGGCCTCCACCAGCGCATGCAGATCATCGCTGAAATCCCGAAGTCCGCGCGTGGCATCCACGGGGCGCCGCTCCGATTCCCCGTAGCCCCGGAGGTCGGGGGCGATCGCCCGAAATCCAGCGGGGAGGGCCTGCATCGTCTCCTCCCAGAATGTTGCGGAGGAAACGTTCCCATGGATGAAGACGACCGGCTCGCCATCCGGCGGGCCGGCGAAGAGGACATGGAAATTCAAACGGGAAGTCCTCACCAGCTCACAGCGGATCCCTTCGAGATGAGGCATTCGCATGGACGCCTCCATACGTGAGAGGGGCATCCTCACGCTTTCTTCAACGAGCCGTCCAGCCCAGATCGATGGTCCAGGCCGCGCCGGTGACCGCGGACGCCTCCTCAGAACACAGGAAGGCGACCAGCGCTGCCACCTCTTCCGGCTCGATCAGCCGGCGGATAGCCGCCGGCTCCAGCATGACTTTCTCCACCACCTCCTGCGGGGAAAGCCCACGCGTCCGCGCCTGGTCCTGGATCTGATTCTCGACAAGCGGGGTGCGGACATACGCGGGGCAAATGGCGTTCGCGGTGATGCCGTAAGGGCCACCCTCCAGCGCCGCGACGCGGGTGAGGCCGATCAGGCCGTGCTTGGCGGCCACATAGGCGCTCTTGAAGGGCGAGGCCACCAGGCCGTGGATCGAGGCGATGTTCACAATACGCCCCCAGCGCTGCGCTTTCATGGCCGGCCATGCGTATTTGGTGAGCCGGAAAGGGGCGGTGAGCATCACCTCCAGCATCGCCTCCCAGATGTCCTCGGGGAAATCCTCAATGGGGTCGATATGCTGGAAGCCCGCGTTGTTAACCAGGATGTGAAGGGCCCCGAAGCGCTCCAGGGTCTCCGCGATGAGGCGACGGCAATCTTCGCCGCGGCGCAAGTCCGCATGGAGAAAGAGGCCTCCGATGGATTGGGCCACCGCCCGCCCCTGCTCCACCTGGACGTCCGCCACCACCACCCTATCCCCTTCCCGGGCCAGCCGCTCGGCGATGGCCCGCCCGATTCCGCTTGCCGCCCCGGTCACCAGCGCCACCCGCCCCATCAGGGCCTCCCCCGCGTCAGGCTACCGCCCATACTGTTGCCGAAGGGCGGTCTTATCGATCTTCCCCGCCCCGGTTTTCGGCAGCTCCTCCACGAAGACGATGGATTTCGGCACCTTATAGCCCGCCAGCCGGGCCCGCAGATAGGCCATCAGCTCCTCTGCGGTCAGGGTGCTCCCGGGCCGCCGCACGACAATCGCCCGCCCCACCTCCCCCCACTCCGGATCCGGCACCCCGATCAGGGCTGCCTCCACCACATCCGGATGCCCCAGCATCACGCTCTCCACCTCAGCCGGGTAAATGTTCTCCCCACCGGAGATGATCACCTCCTTGATCCGACCGACGATGTAAAAATCCCCCTCCTCATCGAACATCGCCAGATCCCCCGTTCGCAACCAGCCCCCCACCAGGGTCCGGGCGGTCTCCTCCGGCCGGTTCCAGTAGCCCGGGATCACATGGGGGCCGCGGATCCACAGCTCCCCCGGCTCCCCTGGCCCGACCTCCTGGCCATCCCGGGTCACCCGAACCTCGACATGGAAGAGCGGGCTTCCGACAGAGCCTGGCTTGCGGCGAGTTTTCTCATCCGGCAGCCAGAAGTTGTTCGGGCCAGCCTCCGTCAACCCATAGCCGGTTTTGAAGGGCACTCCCTTCTCGAAGAAGCGCTCGAAGACTGGCATCGGACACGGAGCGCCGCCGCTGATCACGATACGACAGCGGGAGAAATCGGCCCGCTTCCACCGCGGATGCTGCTGCAGGCGGATGAACATCGTGGGCACGCCGAAGAAGAGCGTGACCGGCTCCCGCTCCAGCAGATCGAACACCTGATCGGGATCGAAGGCTGTGCAGAGAACGGAGGCGCCGCCGATATGAACCAGAGGGGTGGTGAAAACGTTGAGGCCGCCGGTATGGAAGAGGGGAGCGTTCAGAACCGCGAGATCATCGGGGCGAAGCCCCCAGCTCATCACCGTGTTGACCGCGTTCCAGGTGATGGTGCCGTAGGTCAGAATCGCTGCCTTCGGCAGGCCCGTCGTCCCCCCGGTATAGCACAGCACCCAGGGATCCTCCAGGGACAGCGGGATCGGATCCGGCGGTCGATCCGAAGCCCGCGCCGCCAGCTCCCTCCACCGGCGATGCGCACCTCGGATCGGCGCGTCAAGGGCGACCATGACCGGGACCGCTTCCTCCAGAGCCGCCGCCTTCTCCGCCAGATCCCCGCTGTAGATCAGGGCACGGGGAGGGATATCCTGCACCATGGCCTGGAGCTCCGGGACGGCCAGCCGCACGTTCAGGGCCTGCAGGATCACGCCGGTCTTGTTGCAGGCGAAAAGCAGATCCAGGTATTCCAGCCGGTTGGGAGAGAGAACGGCCAGGAGATCCCCCTTGCGCAGCCCCAGGGCCTGCAGCGCATGGGCTGCCTGATTCGCCCGCGCGTTCCATTCCGCGTAAGAGAGCCGCCGACCGGTGGCCGCTTCGATGATCGCCACGCGGT